>CAYWHE010000037.1:0-24060 GCA_964458125.1 uncultured Flavobacteriaceae bacterium
ATTTCTCCAATTCCGTTATCCTGTTCACCTCCAACATCGGAAGCCAGTACGTGGTGGATAAATTCGACAAGGGTGAAATTCCCGGAACCAATGAAATGATGGACATCATGGGAAAACATTTCCGGCCTGAATTCCTGGGACGGTTGACCGAGATCGTTCCCTTTGCCCCCATATCGGAGAAAAATGTGGTTCGGATCTTCGACATTCATCTCAACAACCTGCTGAAAACACTCGATAAGCAACAGATAACGCTTAAGGTAAGTGAAAAAGCAAAAGAGTTCCTGGCCAAATCCGGGTTTACCCCGAAGTATGGCGCCCGTCCCCTCACCGGTGTCATCCGGAACCAGTTGCGCAGGCCGCTCTCCAAAATGATTATTGCCGGTGATCTGGGCAAGGGCGATGTCATCAACCTCGACCTCAAAGAAGAAAATCAGCTGGAATGGAAGAAGGCCTGACCCGATTCAAAATCATCGAATAATCTAGTCAACATAAAACAAATCCAAAAAGTTAAATCTTAAAAAACCCAAAGCAATGTTTAATTATGGAATAGGGGGACAGGAAGTGCCCCGGGATGCCAGCGAAGGCGTTGGTGAAATCTCACAAAACAGGACACTGATGGTGGAGAAGCTCACGGCTGAAGCACCGGTCAGACCCGAAGTCATTGAAGGTCTTAAAACAGTTGAAGAAGTATTTCAGCATTTCAAACCGGACGCTGAAGTGGAGTTCAGCAGGGAAGACGGGAGTACCGTGGGTGAAAAACTCCGGTTTCAGAATCTCGGTGATTTCGGCACCAAGGGGATTACGGCACAGAGCAGCTTCCTCCAGGACCTGAACATGCAGAAGGACCAGTCGCTGAAGATGGTCAAACAACTTAAAACCAACAAGCTGTTAAAAGCCGTTATCGAAGATAAGGATGCCAAGCAGGCGTATATCAATGCACTGAATGCCCTGATCCAGGAAATCGAAGACGCCAAATAATTTAACCCTCAAAACAAACCATCATGTCTGAAAACGAAGCAATGCAACAGAGTTCTGAACAGGTGCGCGACACACGCGAGGCTGTTAAGATAGATAACCCTGCGCAACTCCTGGATGAGAGTTGTAACAAACTGGCCAAATTCGGCGGATACGACCTCCTAGAAACCGTTGTGGAGGGTGTTCAAAACCTGAACCCGACCAGGAAGGCCAGGAAGAAAATATTTCTTACCGAAACCGCAAAAAAGGACGAGCGTTCCGCGCTGAAAAAAACACTGCAGTTATGGGTGGACCTTTTATCCGACTCGGGAACCCTTTCTGAAATGGTCGATAAGGCACAGGCAAAATCAGAAACTTCCGAAAGACTTCTGAAATCAAATCTGCAGAAAGCAGTGGAAGCCACACGTGACCTGGAGCGTTCCTACCGTTCGGTTGCCCTGTTCTATAAAAATACCGAAAGCGACAAGGTCAAAAACGTATCCATTGTGAATGCCGACCTGGAACAGCTGAAGGATCTTGACAACACCAGGTTCATCGACCATATTGCCGGCGAACTGAAAAACAACTTCGACCGTCTTGATTTGCGCAGCCACTATTCCCTGTTGTGCATACCCGGATACCTGGGGTCAAACAAAGTGGTGGAGAAATGGGCCAAGATAGCCTATGAAAACAAGGTGATGCTCGTCACCGATTTCGAACACCTCGATGCACCGGATGATGTCATGGAGCTCTTTGAAGCGGCCAACCTGACCGGCGGAGACATATACCGTTCCAACGTGATGATGTCCTGCAACTGGCTGGTGGGCCGTGGTAAATTCCAGGAAGTCGGGGAAGAAGAGGATCTGTATGTGCCTCCTGCAGGAGCGCTTGCCGGCAAGGTATACAGTACGCTGATGTCGCAGGTTACGGCCGGTAAAAAACACGGTGGCCTGAATGAAGTGGACGGAGTCAAATTCGACCTGAAGAAAAGCGAAATCGCCAACCTCGAAAAAATGGGCCTGATTCCCATGGTGAATGAGTACGGAAAGGTTATGGCTTTCTCCGCTAAGACACTCTTCAACGGAGATAACCTGGGTTTGCAAACCTATTCAGTGGTGAGGGTTTTCGACTATGTCACCAAGGTGCTGATGGATTTCCTCAACCGCCGCGCATTCGAAAACTTCAACACCAATACCAGGAAGGACCTGATGAGCCAGATCGTGAGATTCCTTGACAGCGTTACCGGACCGGGGAAATTAATCGAAAATTTCTCGATCAAACGCTTCGAACAGGATCCGCTTCAGAAGGATAAAATTTATCTCGACATTCATATGACACCTTACTTCCCGTCCAAGAGCTTCATGATTAAGATGGACGGTCAGAAGGGTATCGATGAGGCAGCCTGGAATGCAGCCTACGAACAACAAAAGTAGCCGCATGCGGCAGGCACGAACTGTCCTGGTATTGATGCCACCGGGGAAATGACAGGAATGGCTTGTAAAACCTTAAAATTGAAATGCTTATTTATTCATAATTCACCTATTATTAACCTTTAAAACCAAAAAAAAATGTCATTTAAATCAAAGTTTAAAGCAGCAGGACTGGAATTAAACATTTTAACCTGCGATTACGCATTACACCAGGACGTAGATTCTACCGGCCGTCCCTCATCCATCACCCGTGGCGGAACCATTAACCTGTCTGTTGAATCAACTGGAGACACCGCTCTGTACGAATGGATGTGCAACAGTTTTGACCACAAAGACGGAACCATTACTTTTTTCAAACGCGATACGGACGCCAAACTGAAGGAAATCGAATTCAAGGAAGCGTACATGGTATCGTTTGCCGAGTCGTTCAACCACGAAGGCTCCACGCCGTTTCTGCAGTCGTTCACCATTTCCTGCAAGGAAGTTACCATCGGTGGCGGTACGCATAAAAACGAGTGGGTATAAGTATTCCAAAAATGCTGACCTGCACGGGTTAGCGTATTCAACCTTCCGGGTGGCAAATGACAGCGATGTTTTTGCCCATCCGGAAGGTTTTTAAAACTTTCCCAGGTTCCCGGCAACACCCCAGTGTTTGAAATCATTTACCTTTAAAACCCAAAACCGTGGCTCAGATCGTTCAAGTTGAAATAGAGATTAATAATACCAAGGTTGTAAAACCGTTTTCCCAGCTCGTTATTAATCAAAGCATGGACTGGCATCATACCTTCCAGGTGCGGTGTCCGGTAAAAGCATTGGAGAATTTCCAGAAGGCGCTGGGCTATGTAGGCCAGTCTGTAAAAATGAGCATCAAATCAGGGCTCGATAAAAACGCAAAGGGATTCTTCTTTAAAGGCATCATAACCAAAATCAGTCTTGCCAAATACAAAGGCACAGACGGGGACCTCCTGATCCAGGGATACAGTCCGACCATCCTGCTGGATGACGGATTGAATTGCGCCTGTTTTGAAAAGCAGAAACTGTCGGATATCGCCACGAAGCTGTTCAGCTCGTATGCCAGCAATCTGCTTAGCTCCAAGGTGAGCACCATGAACAAGAAAAATCTGCCTTTTATATTTCAGTACAAGGAATCCAATTACCGCTTCCTGAAAAGGATGGCCCAGACCTATGGGGAGTGGTTTTTTTATGATGGAAGCGACATCATTTACGGGGAATTTAAACCGAACAACAGCACCAAACTTAATTTTGGAAGCGACCTCAATGATTTTGACCTGAGCATGGCCCTGGCCCCTGCTACGTTCACCGAAGTGACCCATGATTATGTCAACAGTAAAATTTACAAGAGCAATTCCAACAGCAATATCAGCGGACTGGACACCATTGGCCAGAAGGCGCTGAAAGCTTCGAACGATTTATATAACCACAAGCCGGTCGGGCCCAATAACGTGTATACCCTGAGCAGCGGCGAGCTGGATGATCTGGTCATGGCCCGGCAGTCGGGAATAGCCGGGGACATGGTATTCCTGGAAGGAAGCAGCGACAATCAGGAAATCCGGATCGGAACGGAAATTGAAATTACAGGAAAGGATGAAAGTTACGGTAAATATATCGTGGTGGAGGCCAGGCATTCTTCCGACGGTCTTGGAAATTATCAGAACCACTTTAAGGCTGTGCAGTCCTCGATTAAATTATCGCCCAACTTCGGACAGCGTATAGCGCCTCCCGTTATCGAGACTCAGAATGCCCTGGTTACTGATAACAACGACCCCGACGGATTTGGCAGGGTGAAGGTGCATTTTCCGTGGCAGGAAGACGGCGTGAGCTCCCCCTGGATCCGGGTGATGAGTTCATCCAGCGGAAAAGGCAAAGGCTTTTACTGGGTTCCGGAGATCAAGGATGACGTGCTCGTTTCATTTGAAGACGGCAATATCGACAAGCCATTTGTCATGGGAACGGTATTCCATAAGGATACCAAGCCGGAAGCCTGGAAGAACGATAAAAATTTTCTGAAAGGGTTGAAAACAAAGAGCGGGAATGAAATCCTCTTCAATGACGAGGATGGAAAGGAAACCATTAAAATCCAGCAGAAAGACGCCAAGAATGAAATTGTCATTTCCCTCGAAGGGGATGGCAAGATTACCCTGACTACAAAGGGTGAAATGGTTTTTAAAGCTCAAAAATCCATCACCATGGAAGCCGGCGAAGAGATCAAAATGAAATCCACCAAGGGTACCACCCTGAATGCCCAGGAAGTGAAAATAAACGCCCAGCAGGCCATTGAAGCCAAAGGGATGGACATCAAGCTTACGGCAAACAAAAATGTGGAAGTGAAAGCCACAGCCGAGGCCAAAATAGAAGGGCTTACCACCTCATTGAAGGCCTCCACCAAAGGTGAAATTAAGGCTTCTGCCATGCTGGATATCGACGGGGGAGGCATTGCCTCTTTGAAAGGAGCATTGGTAAAAATAAACTGATGCATTAAACGGTTGTGGATTTTATGGAAGGGGGCTATTATACGTTACCGCTGAAGCTGGAGGATGTTATCCTGAAAAAGGATCTGCCCAAATGCAGCCTCATGCAATCCGTAGCCCAGAACATTCACCTGATCCTGACCACACGCTTCGGTGAAAACAGGATCGACCGCACCTATGGATGCAGCATATGGGAGGAAGAGTTTGATGTGCTTCAGAACCTCAATTCATGGAAGGAAAGGCTGGCCGCATCGATTAAAAATTCACTGCTGAATCATGAAACACGGATTACCGGTTTCCGTGTATCCGTTGCCATTACCCAGGAAGAAATGGGCGATACCGTACTCAGCGCATTCCGGGTTAAGAGAAAAGTGGAAATTAACATACAGGGAAACCTGGCTAAAACCAATGAAAGCTGTTCCTTTTACGACAGCTTTTATATCGGACCCATATCCTTTGACTAAACCGGAACGAACGACCACCAGGAACTGAAATGGAAACCAAGGAGAGAATAAAAAGCCGCATGCTGAAAAATGCAGCCAGGATCTGGGGGTATAAGGATACCGAACTGGAAACGGCCTATGATCCCCTGGTCGGCTTATTGATGGGCGCACTTTCCGTTGAACTGGAAAAGGTTTCCGATGAAATCGAATCTTCGCAGGCCCGGATACTCGACCGGCTGGCCCAGTTACTTACGCCCGATGTGCTGACCGCTTCGCGCCCCTCCCACGCCATCGTACATGCCCGGCCATCGGAACCGGAACTGATGCTGAATAAGGAACAGCAGTTGTATACCTCCCGGAAAGTCACCAGCAACATCAGTTCTGCACGGGAACAGACCAAGGATATTTTTTTCTCATCGGCCATGCCGGTTAAACTGCTCCATGGCGATATCCGTTACATGGCTGCCGGAAATACCGTTTACCAGTTCATCAATAGTTTCCAGAAGGAGATGGCCTTCGAAGCTGTCAGAGGGCAGTCTCTCGACACCCTAACTCTTTGGCTGGGAATTTCACTGAACGAGCGGGTGAAAAACCTTGGTGATTCCGCCTTGTTTTTTGATATCCGGAATGAATCGGAAAAGGATGCCTTCCTCCAGAATCTCGTCCTGGCAAAATTCTACCTGAATGACAAGGAGGTGACCACCACGCCCGGGCTGATCGGAAGCAGGAATTCCCAGAGAAAAAATAACATCCACCAGGAACTGGATATCACACCGAAAGTGGAGAACTATGTCAGGGAGTTTTATAACAACCAGTTTATCACCCTGAGTGACCGGGACGGCCTGCTTGAAAACGAAAAAATAAACCGGATGAAATTTCCCCGGGAGTTCAACGGCATCTTCTCAGATAAGGACCTTCAGAAGATACAGGAGGAACTGATCTGGATAAAAGTGGTTTTCCCCTCCTCCATGAAGCATGAAGTGCTGGGGGATGTGAACTGTTCCATGAATGCTTTCCCGGTGATCAACCGCAGGCTTCATAAGTTCAGCTACCGGTTACAGGACAACCTGAATATTATTCCACTCAATGCCGAAGACATTTTTTTTGACCTTCGCATTGTTTACAGCAGTGACGGCACCATCTTCCAGTCTAAACCCCTGACCAATTACAACAAACTGGAAGGGGGCACATATGCGCTGAGGCATGGAGGAGTGGCCCGCTTCGATTCGAGAAGCGCATCGGAACTCATCAGTCACCTGACCGATCTGTTACGGGATGAGAGTGCGGCATTCTCCGTACTGGGAAATGAATTCCTGTCTTCCGATATCAGACAGTTGAACCAGGTCATCGCCTCCCTGGAGCAAAAATCCGGAAAGGTTACCCATTCCAAAGAAACCGTTTCTTACCTGATGATTCGTTCACGCGGACAGCAGGAAAACATATTCATTGAATTCTGGACCCTGAACGGCTTGCTGGCCAACAACCTCCGGGCCGGTCATAAACTTGACGTTTATTCGGGAGGTGATCTGGATAACGATTCCATCCTGTTATTGACGGCCACTTCCGGCGGGCTGGAAAAGTTAAGTTCCACCGACAGCCTGAATGCCTATAAAGAGGCCGTGCTGACCCGGGGGCGGGTGGTCACCATGCAGGACATCAAATCGGTCTGCCTGCATGAACTGGGGGCGCTGGTCAGCGATGTGGAAGTGCGGAAAGGAGTCATGGTAGACAGTCATACCCGTAATGGAATCCGAAGGGTCATTGAAATTATTTTACATCCCATTCCCAAGCAGGATATTCCGGTGGAAGACTGGACCCGTTATGCACGGGGGCTGGAAGTCACCCTGGCGGAAAAGTCAACGGGGATGTATCCCTTTAAAGTAATGGTACAGGACAACTGAATAATTCATGGAACAGCAGCTTTGGATCGAAGAAGTCGTCAACAGGTTACCGGTTGATATCAGGGCGGAAGTCATAATAGCCGACCTGGTGGAGCTCGGGCTGGAACTGGATGACGTGGTGGTTTCTCCAAAGGGACTTGGAAAACGGTCCTTCAGTTTTGATATCCTGAGTGCCAAGTGGATAGAAAATAAATCGGACCGCGAACTGCTGCATATTTATGTTTCCCGCGAATCGCTTTACGATGCCCTTCCGGAAGGCCTGTTCCATCAGCCTTCCACAAAAAAACATTTCCGGTCCACCCAGGAAATGATTGATGAAGTAAAACGTGCCAAAGAAGAGGAAGAAAGCGCCCGCCGTTTTTTTGCACCCCTGGAACAGGAGTTTTACCGGCAACGAATCAATACGGAATCCGGTGAAAGAAAAACCCTTTCCCAGCTCAAGGAAAATTCAAAAAGTGATTTATTCGTGGACTTCTGGCAACTGGAAGATATATTTTCGAACAGGCAATTATCTGTCATGCTGAATCTGCTTCCGTTGGCCTATAAAATTGCAGGTGATTTGGAATTTGCGGCCCAGTGTTTTGAAAATGTACTGCAAACCAGCATACGGATCAGGCCGATCGAACCCCTCATCAGGCACATGCCTGAAGAACAAATGATCAGGCTCGGAAATGGCACGCTTGGCGCAGATACTGTTCTGGGCCATAGTTTTCATGACGGCAGCCCGGCCATTGAAATCAGGATAGGCCCGGTTAAAAGCAACGCCGTTCTGGAGTATGTTCCCGGGGGAAGGGGATTGAAGGTGATAGACCGGTTAATCGCTTTCTTTATTCCGGTTGATACGGAAGTAAAAACGTTGGTGACCATGGATGAAAAAACTTTCGGTTTCAGTCTCGATCAGCAGAAGGAAAGCTGCCGCCTGGGGTTTAATACGGCGTTCACAAAATCAAAAATAAGTACTAATATTGCATAAAAGCTAACCATGAGCATGTTTGGAGGTTTAAAGGGTCAGGCTACAAGTGCAGCCAAAGGAATGGCCGGCCAGGGGATGAAGGATCCAACCGTCCGGAATACCATCCTGTACTGTATTCTTGCACTTCTGATCGGATTCGGAGTCGGATGCACTTCATTTATTGCAACCCATAATCCCCAGCAGGCGTTTCTGCTGTCGGTGTGCGGCTTTTTTCTGGCAGGATTGCTACACGTTTGGGTGATGTATAAACTGTTTAAATGGGCAGGCAAAGGAGCCCTTTCATCCGAAGGCTGGTTCACCCTGCTGATTGGAGTTTTGATGATGGCCGGCCATACCACCTGTTATTTTATGTATAACCGGGGTTATGCCTTCCTGTTCATAGCCACCTCCATAGTGTTTTTGCTTCCGCTTGTTTCCCACTGGCTGCTCACGTTGGCTGCGATGATACCACTTAAGGAATACCGGAAATGGTTTTACCCAGACAAGCCCGTTGTGGCCGATATGGAAAACATGGATCTCAGTAATTTTGCCGTCATCACTTTTGTTTTTTCCAAGAAGCCTGGCGACGTGGTCAAATCCAACTTCCAGTCAAAGGCCCCATACCCCATTCGCCTCGGAGATTTATTCTTTTTCTTCCTGCAGGAATGGAATCACAAAAACCCGGGCAGCACGATCCAGTACATGGATGAAACAAACCGGCCCTTTGGCTGGCATTTTTATCTGAAAGAATCCTGGTGGAAACCCAAACGGTATCTTGATTTTGATTTTACCATACGTGAAAATAAAATCGGGGTGAATGCCATCATCATAACAGAAAGAGTAAAAAATTAATACCGGACGCTCCTGGCGGGCGTCTGATTCGCTATGTTACCAGAAATAAAAAAACTACCCGTCCACTGGACCGATGGAATGAAAATTTCAGAGGTTCATTTTAACCAGTTGCAGGATGCCTTTGATGACGCTCTGCGGGATATTGCCGCCCAGGTGCTCAATGAGTATAATTATGGATTGCTTCCACCTGCACCCGGAAGCAAAACATCGCTGGAACTGGTGATGAATCCCGACCAGTCCAGGCTGATCCAGTTAAAGGTCATTACCTGCAGGGCCATCACCCCCGGTGGAGCCCGCATCGAGATCAGCAGCCATAACCCGGAAACCAAAAACGTTTTCCCGGATGGGGCGGAAGTCAGGATGAAAAAGGAGGAAGTCACGGACCGTTTTTATGATATCGTCATCACGGTGAACCCCAACAAGCGGGTTCCTGTCGGACAGCCGGATCCTGAAGAAAGCCCGGCACGGTTTCCCTATACGCAACCTGAATACCGGCTGGAACTGATTCCCTCGGCACAGCTGAATGCAGAAAAACCCGGGGCGTATCACCTGACCCTGGGCAAGATTGAAATCAGCGACGGAGAGGTGACCATGCTCGAGCATTTCATACCGCCCTGTACCTGCATCCGGAGTTCCAGGCGGCTCATGGACGAATACAACAAGCTGGGAGGTGCTTTGGGTGAAATCGGATCCTTTGCCACCATGATTGTGCAGAAAGTTAAGTCCGAAAAACAAAAAACAGACCTCGCCGTCAACATTTCCTACCTGTCGGAGAAAATCGTTTTTTTCCTTGCAGATAAAATAGCCGGATACCGGTGGCGCGTTTCCCAACTGCCCCCGGTCTACCTGATCGAGACCTTCCTGAGTTTTGCATACCTGTTTAAATCGGCCGTTGACTGCCAGACGGAAAAGGACAGGGAGCAGATGTTTACCTATTTCCAGCAATGGACAGAACTGACACCGGCCCAGTTCACCGTGCGCCTGAACTCCCTGATCGAAACGGAATACAACCACATGAAAACAGGAGAGGCCATCCGTGAAATCAACAATTTCATCACCATTATCATCAAACTGTTCCGCCAGATGAGCAAGCTCAAATTTATCGGGGATCAACCCGATTCCGGAATCGTGATAGGGGAAACAGTGGAACCGAAGAAGGCGGAAAAAAAACAGGGCTGGAGTTTCCTCACCGATTAAAAACATACAAATCCTAAAACCCAACTTACCCAGGCATTATGAAACCCGTTAATCAAAAAGAAAGAAACAATCTGTATCTCCAGTTTCTCCTGTTCTATATCGTGTCACTGGTGGTGGTGATCATAGCAGTGGGATTCTTCTATGAAGTCAATGATAAGGAAATACAGGTGCTGCGTGATCAGAAGGAAAAATTCAAATTGTTTGAAAAGGCTCCCGTGGAAATGAATGAAAAAATTCAAAAGCTGGACTCCCTGCTGAAGGCGCTTGAAGATCCGAAGACCTCCCAGGACATGGTCAAGAGTGAAATCACCAAGGTGCTGGATAAAATCCCGTCTCTCGATTCCGAACACCAGGGGTCCATGGATACGCTTGTTCATAAGGTGAGGGAGAAGTATTACAGCATCCTCGAATTCGCCCAGAACAGCCGGAACAATGCCGAATCGGTAGATGCCGTGAAGCGCATTCAGACCGAGTTGGAACAGATGAAGAAGGACCTGGAGCAATGCCAGAAGGATTATGATAAATATGTAACCCTGCATCCGAACTGAACCTGAACGTAAACCGGCAGGGATTGGTTCATCCGGTCAGGATAAAAAATATAAACTGAAAAATCGATTAAATGGGAAAACCAGCAGCAAGAGTAGGTGATATGCATATTTGCCCGATGGTCACGCCGGGGTTACCGCCTGTTCCACACGTGGGAGGACCCATCCTGCCCCCGGGTAAGCCAACCGTCCTGATCGGCAACATGCCCGCTGCCACCATGGGCAGCATGTGTGTTTGCACCGGCCCTCCCGACAGTATTGTCCTGGGCAGTCTCGGAGTGCTGATTGGCGGACAGCCTGCAGCACGAATGGGTGACATGTGTGCCCACGGCGGAACCATTGCTGCCGGATTTCCGACGGTACTGATCGGGGAGATCAACCCTCCGGCTCCCGCCGCATCCGCTGCACCGGGGGCTTCCATTGCCGGCCCTGGAATTCCGGACGTTGTTGCCAACAACATGATGCAAAACGCCGGCGCTTCGGCCATGCAGGAAATTATGAACAGCCAGGCCCTTGCCAATGCCGCAGAAGGCGGATCGGAACTGGCTGAGCGGACGGATAAAAAGGATTTTACCGCCAGGTTTTCCCTGCTCGATGATGCCGGCAAAGGAGTAGGCGATATTGCCTACGAAATTAAAGCCAATGACGGCAAAAAATGGAACGGGAAAACCGATGGAAGCGGAAACACCATCACGGTTTCAGGATATACCGTTGCCGACTGTACCATCACCTTCTTCAATTAAAATTAACTTCCGGCCAAACATCAGGCAACTTTATTTGAATTTTACACAGACCCCAGGCAAGCAACCGATACAACGCTGTGAAAAAGAAAATAAAGAATGGGTTCCACACAATCAACCAAAAACTACCAGGTTACTGATACCAGAAAATTCCTGCTGATCGTCCGTTTTAAACCCGCTCCTGCCCAGTCAACTGATTTGGGTATGATCGGTGATGCCGTCAGTAGCGTGAACGGGGCCGTCGACAAGGCGAATCAGGCCGTCAACGATGCAGCCTCCTCCATCCCCGGATTGAAAATGCTGATCAAGGAGGAGAAAAAGGAAAGCTCTTCCGAAAAGGAATATTCCTATGATTATTCGCTATGGGACCAGGAACTTTCCAGGCTCGATTCAGACCTGAAAGAACTGTACAGCGGAAATAAGGCGGTACTTTTTGAATTCAATGCTGTTGATTTCAACGGCCGGAAACGGGAAGGACAGAAACTCTGCAGCCAGGTGAATAACCTGCTGGCCGCCTGCAGGAATTATAAAGCGCAACTTTTCTTTATCGGGATCGGTCAGGGCGGAAATGTCGTGAATGAGTGTGTATCCTTATTGGCGGCCGATCAGACGTTTAAGACAGAAAACTGGCACGTGGAACAGGTAGTCTATGTGGCTACTCCTCTTTACAAGGAACATCACCTGCTGGATACGGAAGCCCTTAAAAAAAAGGGGCAGATGCTGCATGCACGGAATACGTTTGACCTCACACATCAGCTTGTGGAATACATGGAGGATAAGGACCAGTTGCTGAAATGCATAAATGACGTCAACAAAAGCACCCTCACCCTCATGGTTGGAAAGGTGCAGCTCGAACTCATGAATCTCATTCAGGGTATCGTGAAGGTCATCAGGGATTTTACGGATTTGCATGTGGGTGACGGGACCAGGGAAGGAGAAAGTATGGAGGATAAAACAAACCGCGCTGTCCGGGAATTTGAAAAGCAGAAAAAGGATCTGGACGCATTTATCGGAAGCATACTGAATTTCAAGGACCCTATACTTGATGACCTGAAATCGATACTGGATACCGGCAGTCTCAGGCAGCTGGAAGGGATATTAAACGGAATGGACAGGATTCCAAAGGAAACGGCTATGACGTTTATAGCTGACGTTACAGCCAAGGCTTCCGAGATAGCCAACAGGGCAGGAAAAATTGCATCGGATGAGGTAACCTACCAGGCCCAGAAAGCCATTGATGAAAATATCAACAGGCACACCGGAGGAGGATCCAGCGCCAGGCACACTCAGCACGGGGAGATCATACAGGTGAAGGACCTGGCGGCCTTGTTTCATTGCCTTCATATACCCCTTCAGGCCATCAAACTGGCGCTGAAACAAATTGGTGCCGGGGTCCCGATGCAGGAGGAACTGGCCGCCGCGCTGATCAAACGGTCGGGTGTCACCAAGGTGTTCAGGCCGCTGCAACCGGGCGGGACAACCATCGATATCAGCGACCAGGATCCTTACCTGGAGAAGATTATCCGCCAATACCAGGATGAAGGGAAAATCGACCAGGTTAAGGTTTTTATCCATTCCCTTTGCGAAAGACTGGCTGATCTTACGGCAAAAGGCACCGTAGGGGATCTGGCCATTGCCGTTTCGGGTAATGGCCAGAAACGGGAGGCCGGTATGGCCATGGCGCACCTGCTTTCGGCCCTGGTGCGCCCGATGCTCGCCTCGAAGGAAACCGTTATAAACGAAATTCTTTCATGGTTCAAAAACCTTGATCTCACCAAACTGCTGGATGATGACCTGTTATCCAGGTTCGGGCTAAAGCCCCTCGGACTGCTTTCCGATGAAGGCTTTAAAATGGAAATGCAATGGTATGAAAGGGACATCCGGGAAATTGAGCAGGAGTTCAACCGCCTGAAGAATTTTTTCGGACGTCTTCATTATGAATTGCAGGAAGATACGCTGTACTTCCTCTATAATGCACACCATACGGCCATTCAAAAACCAGCCGTGCAGGTGCTTCATGCCATCGACAAACAAACTGGAATATATAATTTCAAGATTTCCAAAGGATTTGCTTCCTCCTATCCGGATGGAAATCAATACACCCTTCAGGAGGCCCGGGAAAGGAATGATGTTAAACCGGTGGAAGTCCAAAAAGAACAGGCTGCCTGATGTACTGCTTATTGCTTGATACCGCCTTATGTGGAACGTATACCCTGTACAGGGCAAAGAACCAGTTTAAATACCAGGATTGCCTGTTCCGTGATACCCGTGATGAGGGTCTGGAGGATTATGCGCCCTGGCTGTTTGAAGTGAAGGAGGAAAATTTTGCCGGGCCGTTCAGCGATGATCCGCTCGTCAACCTGAAATCATTTATCCTGCTGAAGTCGAACAAACCCTGCAGTAGCCTGATGAAACATCTGCAAAAATTTTTGTACCGGGTCATTGACGGCAAGGAATATTTTTTCCGGTTTTATGATCCCCGGGTGCTGAAAAAATTCTGCCAGAATGCCGAAGGGGAGGTTATGCTCGAGTTTTTTAAACCCCTGCAATTCCTGGTTGCAGGATGTTTTGAAAACGATACGGCGTTTCGCTACAGTCCGGTTCATAACCGCATCCGGGAAGACCTGATAGATACAGCACTGTTTTTCGGACGTGACAAAAAAGTCTCCCCGGAAAATAAAATGCAGTTAAAAAATAAAAGGCCAGGTGTCGATAAAAGCAATGGCTGGACCTATTCCGCATAACTTAAGCAAAATGACAATTAAAGCGGCCAAACCAGTATACCAGGTGAGTATAGGTATCCTGCCAGGTAATGGAATGATAGGAAAAAGATTAAAACAAAATGGAATATGAAAAAAACACTTATACCAAGAAATAATTCCTGGAACAGGAAATATGGCTTTACGGAGGATGGTAATTCCGGCTTCCTGATCGACATCAATAATGGAATGGCCTCGTTTGCTTGGAAGTTCAAGGATGGCAGCCTGAAATATTATAAATGCGAGGAGGAGGTGTTTAACAGTAATTTCAGCACCGGCGAAGGACACCTGCCGCCTGAAACGGATCTGCATCAACCCGTCACCTGGTTGCGATACCCGGTGGCTGACTAAAGCCGACTGATCACCGGAAATATTCTTATCAGGAACAATAAAAAGGCACAGATATGCGACCACAGGACAAAGTACTCTTTCAGGCAGCGGCAACAGCATTAAAATTATGGATTCTTGTCAGGCGAACCAATGTGGCTTCCCTGAAATATATCGGAAAACCCGGTTATGTGCCCAAGCGCATGGATTGCAAGGCCAAAACCGCTGATTTTAATATCGGGAAATTTGAGCTGGCGGGACTGGTGGTGGATCCCGATATACATCCCAGGGCATTTAAGTCATCGAGGCTGGTACAGGCACAGCAGACCTGGAAACAGATGGAGGACCTGGTAGGCGGCACCTATAACGTGGAAAGCCGTACCAGCAATAAGCATTTCGGATGCCTGATGCTGCACGGAAATTATATTCATGGCGACTATGATTTATACGACATCATCGACCCGAAGCAGCCCAGGCGAAACCTGGCCCTGGTCAGTGAATTATTCGGGATGACCCATTTTATCGGGGCCAATACAAAAAAAGTCATGGATTTCATCAACCCCCGGATCGGAACGCCCATGATACAGCATGGAGGGGAAGCGCAATATGCCGATCACAGCGAACAGGCCATTGATGTGTTTGGCCCGACCGGGGAAGATTTCACCGTGCTGAACGAATTCTCCATCCGGGGCATATATGATACTGCTTTCAAGGGCCGGAAAAACATTGGCAAACCACAAGGCGCCGGGGAATGAAGGGCCTTACAACAAAGGGGTCATGAAAAAAAGACAAATCATCCGGGAGCATACGGAATAAACAGGAATAAATTAAAACGAAAAACCGGAATTCGCCAGGGATGAATGCCTGTGAATCATCAGCCCGGTTATTCGATCCCGGCCAAAAAAATGAAGTAATCAGGTAAAGAGCGGGCATAAAACCGGTAAAAACATTCAGTCAGTAAATAAACCAGCGTCATGACGAAACATGTAAACGAATTCGATCCGAATGCCACGGGTGGAATCAAGAGCACCAATATGGTGCAGACAGACTCCAGGAAATTAAAGTTTAACAACATACAAAGCTGTATTGCCGTTGGATTTGTTCCGTCCACCGGAACGATGATGACGGGCGTTCATTTTACCACTATTTCGACCGGTGATGATGCCGAACTTGCGGCAGCCATGAACACCATAAAGAATCTGAATACCGGTGTTCAGCTTGATGCTTACCTCATAGCCAGTTATTCAGCCCATCACAGCAGGACCAACCTGGTTAAAAAGCTGAAAAAAATATGCCGCAGCATTTATTTGTGCGACATACCGCCCAATACATCGGGCGGAGCCAACCTGGATGTTAAAATGGAGAGGACCGGTAACGGTGTCAGGATTTATATTCGGGAACATGCCGTTCTCCTGGCCGATGCCGATGGGCGCCATATACTAAAGCCAAAATATGCAGATGTAGCAGTTAATCATATGGAAATGTTGAAATCCGGGAAAACAACCTATCAGAAGGACCGTGATCAGAAGCCATGGACGCCGGCCCCGTTTACAAAAATCGCCTGATTTGCCGGGCTTGCCTGTATGAAGGATATGCAGTTGTTAACGGACAGGGATGGTTCCAGGGTAAACTTCAGGGTTACCTGCACACTGCGTTTCGGACCTTCAGGCTACGGTTATTTGATGCAGGAAACTGAACCTGCCAGGGAAATCTCCAGGACGAAAAACGGATTGCTGAAGGAAGCCGGAATAAAACGATTAAATGAAAAACAAGCGCAAGAAACTAAAATTCAATTCAGCGTATGATGAATGAGATAACCGGAGCCTGAAAATGAGTACGCAATCCCCAACACCACTCACCTGTGCCATCATCGATGCTGCCCGCATCTTTGGAGAAATGGATACGGCCCAAAAGTTACAGAGCAACTTCCTGAGTTTGTTCATGGGTCAGAGTGAGGAACTGCTGAGTTCAGTGGCGCCCTACCTGTTTCCGTTCCAGATCAATACGGAGTTTGGCAGTTGGTTGCTGGAAAAGGGCTGGGGTCATTCATGGGGCATGTTTATCCAGACCACCTCATCCCTGGAAGAATTGCGCAAACATTTCCGGAAATTTTTAATGGTACGCACCGAAGACGGGAAGGAGCTTTATTTCCGTTTTTATGATCCCCGGGTGCTGCGGATTTTTATGCCAACCTGCGATGAGCAGCAGTTAAAGGAATTTTTTGGCCCGGTTACATATTATGCCATGGAGGATGAAGATCCATCCTTTGCGCTGATTTTCAGGTATGACAAGGGACGTCTGGAAAAAGAACGCATCCCGAGGACGGAATTCCTGAAAGGCCTGAATAACGGCATCGAATATAAAATTGGCGGGGAGCAGGTCATCGTACCCATGGAGCAAACGGATGCGCCCCCGAAACCGGATGAGGAAAACAAGCCCCCGGACAAGAAAAAGCCGAATGAAGGCTGGAGTTTCCTTGTTGAATAGACGGGAGCTGCCGGCAGAAACCATGCATAGAAGGGAAGATACGTTTTCCCTGTGCATTTTTATCCGGATTTATATGTTAAAACGAATATTTTACCTTACCTTGGGTGGTCCAAAATAGAAGGAGAGACTAAAGATTATGGGTAAACCTGCTGCCAGGATAACGGATTTTCATATGTGCCCGATGGTGACACCGGGCGTTCCGCCGATTCCACACGTGGGCGGGCCTATTTTGCCACCCGGTGTTCCGACTGTATTGATCGGGGGGTTGCCGGCTGCCACCCTGGGAAGCATGTGCACCTGCACCGGTCCTCCTGATTCGATCATCCTGGGTTCGATCGGGGTATTGATCGGTGGAAAGCCGGCAGCCCGAATGGGCGACCAGTGTGCGCATGGGGGAATGATTATGGCCGGATGCCCCACCGTGCTGATCGGGGAGATTAATGTTCCCGGCGCACCAACGGTGATTACACCGTTTATGATGGAAGTAGTGGCCATGATGCCGGATCTCATGAAAAATACCGCAGCCCAGATCGTTTCCATGACGGAAGCTGCCATCAACGGAACGCCATTTTGCGAGGTTTGCGATAGGGCAGGGAAATAATCAATAAGATCAATTCGTATATCGAAAATTAATTATTGGAAATCCATACCATAAAGGGTAAATCAGATTTAATCAGTATTGCCTATCCTGGATAGGTTTCAAAAACCAGCCGACAGGATTAAAATCCTTGTTTATCCCATTCACAAGTCAATTTCGGAGTTAAGATTACTTTGTTTCATGTTCAAATTTTTACCATGTTGATTATCAGTAAAAAACAACTTTACAATCTTAATTTAGAAAGTGAAGTAATTTTTAGAAAAAACCTGCAAAAGTATTTTATTAATAATTTTGCAGGTTTGGTAAAGGGAAAATCCGGAGTAGAAATTGACCAACTGATTAAGGATGGTATCAACAAAGCTCATGTTTATGGCATCACCAGTAAAAATGATCTTATTATTTTTCTTGAATTTGTTTTTTATTATGGTTTGGATTTCGAAGGCGACCCAAAAAATTCCTGGGCCACAAAAATACTTAACAGAAAGGACATCAGCGGACCAGCAAAGATCCGCCGCATTGATAAAAGGTTTGCTTTTGAAATTAGACATGCGAAATGACATTATTACGACCATTAAATGAGGCTGCGACCAGGGAAGCAGATGATGCCTTTTATAGGAATCATCCTGAAATGGTTAAGGATGGGGTGCGACAGCCTATTGATTCATCGGACCCAGAACAGGAATCCTTAAGGAAGGAATGGATAAACAGTTATTTGGCTAATGGAGGTCAACAGTCCAATAGCGGGCTAAGAACAAAAGAAGATGAGCCTGATGAAACTGATGCGGAGGTAACAGAAGGTGATTCGGTAGCGCCATCACCGGTTAAGAGGGAGGCCGCTAAAGCACCCAGGGGGGAAGAAAGCAAAGCCGCCATTGTTCCTTGTCCTTTAGCAGAAGACGAAAAATTACCCGAACCAAGAATAATTAGCGCAAAGTGGTCAAAACCGATGACAACGCCTGTTCATAATAAAAACTGGCCGCCTGCGACCCCTCCGACGGATGATATCCCCGAAGAATGCAAGGTCTATCTGCTGATAGATACAGAGCATGTACCGGAAGGATCATCTGCTACCATTGAGATTTATCACTGTCATACCGATACCCTGGTAAAAAACGGCACCATTGAAAATCTTGTAGTAAAGGGAAATTCTGTGAATGACCCGGTAACAGGAACCTCTCCCCTATGGGTATTTGAATATGATCACGTGCTATGGGATCCATGGGATACGCCTTATTATTATTTCAAGGCAACCGTTGCCGGCCTTAAAACAGAAACGCCAAAGGATTATAAAACGATGGCAAATGAAACGCTTCAGTTAAAATATTTGCACGTATGCGTAAGTGATGCCGTTGCAGATTCTCCCGCCGGTGGCGGATTAACCACAAGGGCTGAAATGTATGAAATAGCTTCAATTTTGTCCGGAACATCCGCTAACCACAAGACAATCAGACAAGTTTTTAATGCACGCCGATTCCCCTATAATGTATGGGGCTCCGTTATCAGAAATACGTATACATATCATCATGCAAGCCACGGAAATATTGTAGACCGCACAACCGGCCGGGGGATCATTACCAACAGTAATCCTCCGACCAGGCCGGTGGGAAACTGGAGAAGCGTTATTATTCTAGGTAACATGAATATGGGCGACAACGAAATAACTAATGCAGGCGATTTTCCAAGCACACCAAAATACCTGGCATACCTGGACACCTGCGTGGCCGGATGGGAAAGAAGTTTTGCCGATGCATTTCTTGCACGAGGAACTGCTCATGTCATTGCCTTCAGAAAATTTATTCCGGACAACGATGCACGGAGCATGGCCAGGAGATTTCATAAGGAATGGAAAAGAAAACATAACTGTAATCCAGACATGATTCCGGATATATTTGCAAAATTCGAGCCTCGTTACAGAAGAAGCATGAGACCGGTTTTATTTAGCGCACCCCCAGGGCCGGATGTTCTGGACCTAGCGCTTAAGGCTATCGAGGAGATCCTTATCGGTTTATAAAAAGTAATCAGCCATGCAGAACCAGGAAATATTTTCAAAAAAGGCCAATCAGGACTGTGTTGAGTTAACAGCTAAATTTTATAATGGCAGTTTTCATATAGAAATGGTTGACCAGGAAATGGAGTGGGACCCTGATCTAAAAAGATTGATATCGGACCATCAAATGATTGTTTGGAAGAAATCCGGAAATTTTAAGGTAATTCTGAATAAATTAGATCAACCGGTGGGCTTTATTGATCCTGAAAAGTGGAATGAATGTACATGGGAAAGTATGCAGTTTGCAGAAATCATGTTTTTAATCCGAAATGAGTCCTTGGAAATACATAAGGCTCTTGAAATCAGTGAAACCAGGAGAGGTAAAAACGGATGTCTGGAGGTCGTTCTTTTTGATAAAAGAAATAAGTCGGACAGATTTATTGCCGAGATTAACCCCGCTCGAAAACAAATAATTTCAATTGTACCATTGGATTATTATGACTAAAGATGAAGCGGCCAGTATTGCTGAAAGAGTTCGAATTGATTACAATATTCCCGAAGAGGCAACCTTGGCATCCCAGGAAGAAAAGTTCATTGAAGTAACTGAACATCGATCCGACGACCAGGGTCCGGTGCGGGATGCAAGGGTATGGATTATAAAATATAGCCATTTGATTAGCTGGACAGAACTGGCTATCGATCAAAAATCAGGAAAGATCCTGCGTGTAATATATTCCAGATGAATTGTTGAGCATTGGTTATAAAAATTAATTAAGCATGTCCCAGGAAAATGGCTCAGATGAAAATACAGGTGAAAAAGTGAACAAAAATGAATTGATCACCAAGGCCGAAATAGCATTGTGGAACATTTTCAGTAAGAAACTGAAGAACAATCACAAACCGGAAGCGGCGTATTATTTAAAGCACCTGTTGAAATTCAAACATGTAACAACCACCTCAAGATTTAAATATAAGGAGGTTAGTTTTGATTTGTTCAGGCGTTTTTCAGATTATTCATCTCTATATAATGGAAACACAGGGGAGTTGATCTCATGGGCGTATAATAAAAACAGGGAAAATAGCGGTAGCCGGTTAAGCAAGGAAAAATGCCTGGAAATTGCCAGATCCTATGTTAACCTGCCTGATGATGCAAAATTGGAGGAGTCGGATTTCGAAATGGTAGGAAATGATACCTTTTATGTTGCAAGATGGATTCATATTTATAGGGATATTGAAGTTGAAGGTGATTTTATTCAAATTTCATTAAATGCCGGAACGGGTTTGCCATTCGGCTTTTACTATATGTGGCACCAGGTGAATGAGAATTATTCTGTCCGGTGATAAAGGTTGATAATATTAGTCGTTTAAGTATGCGCTATTTATTCCTTTTAATTTTAACCGGATGTCAGTTATTGGCTTGTGACAAAAAAATTATTAAAACGGATATGCCGCAAAATGAATTGAAAAGATTGGATATTGAAAATATCCGGCAGGCCATAAAGGATGGCGGTTGTATTGCTGTAATTACGGCCGGTAAAATATCGGTTTATCAAAAAGGCACCCGAAGTGAGCAGATTCAATGCCATGCTGAACTTGATCAGACACTTTTTGGAAGGCCGGATAGCCTATTCGGAATACGTGCATACACAGACAAAGGCCATGCACCTTTAAAGGCAGGGAAAAAATATATTGTCGTACTAAGCAATTCTCCAATGTTTAATCCTGATTATTTTCTCGATGATTTTGTTGAAATCGAAGCAGGAAAAATGAAGGAAACGATTAAATTCTATGAAAAAATAATTCTGGAATTGAAGAATTAATCAGGGAATTTTTCAATTAAAGCCGGTAGAATTTTTTTATTCACCATGCCTGTGGATTCAAATTATTTTATTGAATCAAAAGATGATCCCAAGATTTTTATCTTAATAACATTCTTTTTTCTATATTCACACCCATTAGATAGTTCACTTTAAACAATGGGTAAACCAGCAGCTCGGGTTGGCGACATGCATGTATGCCCCATGGTCACACCAGGGCTTCCGCCCATACCACATGTAGGAGGGCCCATATTACCCCCGGGAACCCCTACCGTTCTGATTGGCGGAATGCCGGCTGCTGGCGTGGGAAGCATGTGTACCTGCGTGGGACCGCCTGATTCCATAGTTATGGGTTCCGTGGGTGTTTTGATCGGGGGTAAACCGGCTGCACGAATGGGCGACAATTGCGCTCATGGGGGAACCATCATACTGGGTTGCCCCACAGTACTCATCGGGGACATTAATCCTCCTTCCCTGGGAAGCATGGCAGCAGCCGGCCCGGCCGCATTGGCTGCGGCAACAGCGACACTTCCTCCTTCCTCCGCCGCTCTGGTGAATACAGCTGTTACCATGATACAGGCTGCTCAGAGCGGTGTGGTGTTTACGGCTGTATGTGAAATTTGCCATAACCAGTAATCAGTTGATTATGCATACCTACTGTATTCTTGACGGAGCCAGGATGCTCATCATGCTCGATCAGGCCAAAGCGCTGAACCAGGATAGTATTTCACTCTATGCCGGTTTGCCTCTCGAAGTACTGGAATCCATTTCACCGTATATTTTTTACCTGGATCCCAACAGCTATTTCCCGGACTGGGTTTTCACCGAAGGTTGGGGAAAATCCTGGGGGATTTATGTGCGAACGAAAGTGAATGGGGAAGAATTATTCCACCATTTCAGGAAATTCATTACCGTGTTTACAGAGCAGGGAAAGGAGTTGTATTTCCGGTTTTATGATCCCAGAGCGTTGAGGATTTTTCTTCCCACCTGCAGCAACGACCAACTCAGGGAGTTCTTTGGTCCGGTGGAATCTTTTTTTATGGAAGATAAGTCTCAGGATGTTGTGCTATGCTTCACCCTGCAGGGCAACAAATTGGTGAGTACCAGGGAAAATAAAGGAGACTGGTTTGCAGCATTGTTTCCATACCATCCGGATGAGGAAGTAAAAAGTATGACGGAAATCGAAGAAGACGAGGATGTAAAATGAATGATCGCTTGTTATGGAGAAAGACACTAAAGCGCCATGCCGCGCACTGCTCAGGGAAAACGGGAATTCAAAACAAAAAATAAACCCCCTCCGATGATTATTTCACAGGACCAGCTTTCAGCATTGGATAAAATAAAGGAAGAGGAATTTTTGCTCGAAGCCGTCAAACGCGCCATGAGGAAACCGGGAAATAACATCTCCTGTTCCGGTGAGGAGTTATATTCAAAGTTCGAAAATTGGTTTGTGGATGCAAAAAAATATAACATTACCAGGGAGGCGGATGTTCAACTTTACCTCGAATTATGCCTGGTGAGTAAGGAACTCGCTGCAGAGGAAAAGCCCCGGTGGATGATGATGGTGCTGAGGAAAAAATCCATTTCAGGGGATAAAAAAATGCAAAGGATTGTGAACAGACTAATGGAGAATCCCTCCGAAGCCATAACGGCTGGCCTTTGAATGGTCCCTGATAAAAAGTCAGTTGAAGTCTCACATGAAGGAGGGGATAGATACCCTGAATGCCTGTATCATTGTTTGAACAATCCTGTTCTGGTCGTAAAAAAATTTCAGATTTATCCATGAGAAAGCTAAAACTGCTGCTTACAAAAAAGAAGGAGGATGCCGGTCAGGTGAATGAACTGGAAATTTTTTCACTTGCCGGGAAAAAATCTCCTGCAGAGCATCCGCAGGAAAAGGATTTGTATTCAGGGGAATCCAATGAAAATATTGATGTCACGGGTGGAAACCAGGATCAACTGGCGTTGGAGAATGCTGAAGGCAATGATTCAATTCCGGTTATCAATGCCCGGGAAGGCTCAGCGGGTGAATCGTCCAATGTTGCTGCAGGCATTGTCTTGAAAGGGGTAGGTGGAGATGCTGAAAATGATGACCTGCCAGGCCACAGGAAAACTTCCGGTGGCGATGATTTGAAAACCGGAAAAATTGACGGTGGTGTGGATCTTCATCCTGACCGAAAGGTAAGCCATGACCTTGATCAAAATTCTCCGAATGAAAGCACAAATTTTAACGGCTCATCTGGAAAGATAGCCGGAAGTAATTCAGGCACTGTTTCATCGGGAAACGCTGCAGGTCAATTAACGGCAGGCACAACCGGCACTGCAGGGCCGGGAGGAAGCAGTGATGCCGGCGCTGGTTCGTCAGGTGCCAGCCAGGTTACAGGAGCAACGGGAGCAAGTGTGGGTACTGCACCGCCTGGAAATGCAGGACAGGCAGGAAACGCTGCAGGCCAGACAACGGCAGGCACAGCCGGCACTGCAGGGTCGGGAGGAAGCAGTGATGCCGGCGCTGGTACGGCAGGTACCGGCCAGGTTGCCGGAACATCGGGAGCAGGTGTGGGTACTGCACCATCTGGAAATGC
>CAYWHE010000038.1:0-23622 GCA_964458125.1 uncultured Flavobacteriaceae bacterium
CATTATTATTATGGTCCCCGGGGTTCCGGCGGAAGAAATACCAGAAATTCCTTAAAATCAGTCGGTCAGTTGTACGAAACCAATATCAGGGCGGAAAAGGAATCCTCTGTTCGTTCTACCAGGTCTGATGCCAATCCTTCAGGTACCATCAGGAACAATACACCGGTTACCAGGGATAAGGGAAACACGATTCAATCAGAAGGATCAACACGTAACAATGAATCAATCCGCCAGGCAGAAGGGGTAAATCCTTCCGGAACAGGTGGTGTGAAGCCCGCCCGGGAATCAAATATAAATCCGGTCCGGAATGAAGGAGCTGTTAAAAATAATGCACCCGTCAGGGGGGCTGAATCAAACACTCCGTCCAATGGCGGTATTAAGCCTGTTCGAGAAAATACAGCGAATCCCAATACGGACAAAAGCAACCGGAATGTGGATGGTCCAGTTCGGAACAGCCCGGGCGAAATCAGAAATAACAACACCAGTCCTGGCGGAAACCAGCCCGGAAACAATGAAATCCGAAATGTGAACCCGGACAAAAAGAATGACGGACGCACAGCGCCCCAACGGAATGAGAACAAGTACCAGCCCGATAACAGGAACAATGAACGGAATATCCGGAGCCAGCCTGAAATGGATAATAATCGCAATCCCGGGCGAAACATGAGAAACAATAGTGATCCTGCTCCATCCCGCCAGGAAAGAAAACCACAGGAAAGCCGTAATGATTTTCACCAGTCTGCTCCGCAGCAAAACATGAACAACGGGGGAGGCAGCCGGCAGCAGTCAGCCCCTTCATCCGGTGAAAGAAAATCGAACAGGCCCCGGTAAGAGTTTTTGATATTTCCGGCTATAAATTCAAAAGAACTCATGAATACATTCTATAAAAGCATGCTTACGCTGGCATGCTTTTTTTTAATCTTGAACAGTGAAGCACAATCGGACCTGGATGCATTGCGGTTCAGCAAGACCGGGTTTGGTTCCACGGCCAGGTCAATGGCCATGGGAGGCGCCTTTGGCGCATTGGGAGCAGATTTTTCGGTGCTGAGTCAGAATCCTGCCGGAATTGGACTTTACAGGAAGAGTGAGTTTACCATTTCACCCATGTTTAATTACCGGAATGCTGAGGCAAACTACCTCAATACCCGTACAACCGATGGAAGGTTGAATTTTGGATTTGGAAATTTCGGAGTTGAATTCTGCCGCAACCTGAAAAACGCAAACGGATGGAAAAACTGGAACTTTGGAATTGGATTTAACCGTATAAACAGTTTCAGCGGCCATCAGACTTTTGAAGGAATAAACCCGCAAAACTCTTTGCTTGATACCTATGTGGAGGAAGCAAACGGGGTCGACCCAACCCTGCTTCCTGACCAGGTCAGTTTTGAAACAAATGAGGCTTTTAATATCTACCTCATCGATTCCGTCAACGGAAACCAATATTACAGTGCAGTACCCAACGGAGGCATGCTGCAACGGAAATCAACCCGGACAAGAGGTTCGTTGGGCGAGTGGGATTTTGCATTCGGGGCAAATTACAATGACCAGCTTTATCTCGGTGCAACGGTGGGTATTGCAACACTCCGGTATCTGGAAGACTCCAAATTCGAAGAAAGGGATGAACAAAATCTCCATGATTCCATTGCCGGGCTTGACATTTCATCTTTCTCGGTTAACCAGTATCTCAGTACCAGTGGGACCGGGATCAACCTGAAGATTGGTATTATCTACAAACCAGCCGACTGGGTCAGAATAGGCGCTGCTGTTCACACACCGACCTATTACAACCTGTCGGATGATTATTCCACTTACCTGGTTGCACATTTTGCGAACGGTCCTACCTATACCTCTCAAACGTTGCAGGGTGCATTCGACTATGACCTGCTTACTCCCCTGAAAGCCATCGGCAGTCTGGCATTCATTATTGGAAATTACGGGTTGATCAGTGCTGATTATGAATTTGTGGATTATTCCAATGCCAGGCTTGATTCCAGGGATTATAGTTTCAGGGATGAGAACAATTCAATTGACGCAAAATACAAACCTGCCTCCAACTTTCGTATAGGAGGAGAGTATAAATTTGACATATTCAGTTTTCGTTTGGGGGGAGCCTATTATGGAACTCCATTTGAATCCGGGTTAAACCGTAAATCTGAAGACCAGCACCAGATTTTCTATACGGGTGGTTTTGGCGTACGGGGAAAATCAGGTTTCGTGGATATTGCCTATGCATTGGGACAGTCAGCTGATTTCTACCGGCCATATGGTTTAAATAATGAAACTGTGCCGGGGGTAAAAACCAGTTACAGCGATCACCGGATAATGGTTACTTTTGGTGTGCGCTGGTAATGCATTTCATACCCCAATTAAATTTCCTTCCTGTTTTAAAAAATTACCCGGCCAGTAGCTGAAGAATTGTTTTTTGATCGGCTTGCCTGATAAAGGATATAAAATTTTTCAGGTTGCCTTTAAACCGACTGGAATATACCTCCTGTATTTTTTCCTGTTGCCTGCGATACCGGTCATTACTCATGAAACAGGTATTATCCGGCAGGCTGTCGTGTTCCGCATCAAAGTGATATCGTTTTTTATTGATTAAGGGCAGGGAATCAATGTTGTGCATGATTTCAATTATCATCTTTTTCTTGAATTCCGTTTTTTGAGCCAGCGGCCAGCCGGGAGGAAAAGAATGGTATAGACTGTCCAGTCTTACACGGGCCTGAAGCATGAAAGCGCCATAGACCGTTTCATCGGATTTATAAGTAAGGTAATCCAGGTAGGTTTTGGAGTTTACCCCGTAGCGGCTTCCAATAAAAAGCAAAGCGCCCTGTTCTCCAATAAAGGTGGCCAGGTTTTCATTGAAGTCTATGTTGCTTTTTATAAAAACGGTTGCATGAGTAAGCTCATGTATAATCAGTTCGGCCAGTGATCCCTCGCTTTTCTTCAGCATATTGGTTAAAACCGGATCGTTAAACCATCCCAGGGTACTCCATCCAGAAGTGGCCGACAGATCAGCATCATATCCTTCTGCTTTCAATTCAAGCAAGGCTTCTTCACCTTTTTCCTTTTTAAAAAATCCCTTGTAGGAGACTTCACCCAACAAGGGAAATGTCCAGGTTTTGGCTTTAAATTCAAATGGCAGGCATCCGGTCAGGACCCACAACACGGGTTCATTATGTTGATTATATACCTTGGTATAGTTACGGGTTTCATTGAGTCCCAGGGAGTCAGTTGCAAAATGTCTGATATCGTCCAATAACCTGAATTTAGCTTTCCATGATTCCGGAACTGCGGGATCGGCCAAAAACTCCCGCCCGGTCTGCGCTCCCCAACTGATTTTAAGTTGGCCCTTCAATTGTGAAAGTCCGTAAAACACCAGGTCATGCTGCCAGATGATAAGAAAAATCAGGCAGACCAGTATAAGACCAAAAATTTTCTTCAGGATACTCAAATCACCTCAACGAAAATTAAAAGCAATAGTGATTGGCTTCAATAAGTATTTTCGCTATGTTACGCCTGGCCTCCTTGGTATTGACAGGATTGGTTTTGGTAAACCGTTTCAGTCCCATCAGCAGCATTCTCTGCTCATCGCCTTCCGAAAATGAAAAAACAGCTGTTTTACCGGCCGAATGAATCCGGTCGGCTGCTGAAACAATAAATACCTTCATCATTTCCATCTGACCGGAACAGGCTGATTCGCCTTTCAATCCGGCCAGCTTTTGTGTACGAAGCAATACCGATTCGGCGGCGAATGTATCAATCATCATATCCGCAATATTCATCAGGATTTCCTGTTCTTTCGATAATTGCATCATATACTTCTGAACGGCGGCCCCCGCAACCATTAATAAGGCTTTCTTAAAGCCTGCAATGGTTTTATGGCCGGAGCTGAAAGGGTCATCTTCCCCCTTTGAAAGATCGGGTATTCCCAGCAGTTCCTTTTGAACGGCAGTAGCCGGTCCCATCAGGTCAAGTTCGCCTTTCATGGCACGTTTCAGGAGCATATCCAGCGTCAACAGACGGTTAATTTCATTGGTTCCTTCAAATATCCTGTTTATTCTGGAATCCCGGTATGCCCTGTCCATTGGAAAATCGGATGAGTATCCATAACCCCCGAAAATCTGAACACCCTCATCCACCACGTAATCGAGTACTTCAGACCCGAACACCTTGAGCATGGCACATTCAGCGGCATACTCCTCGGCAGCACCCATCAGAGCGTGGGCATAATCATGGCCTTCGGCTAATAATTGTTTTTCCTTCTCATCCACCAGCATACTTACCCTGTACAGGGCGGCCTCGCAGGTATAAATGCGGATAGCCTGTTCGGCCAGTTTATGACGGATGGCTCCGAATTTTGCGATTGGTAATTTGAATTGTTCACGGGTATTGGCATAGCTGACCGATAAGGTGGCGGCCCGTTTCGCCCCTCCGAGCGCAGCGGCAGCCAGTTTGGCACGGCCGATATTTAGAATATTAAATGCAATCAGGTGGCCTTTTCCGATTTCCCCCAACAGGTTTTCAACCGGAACTTGACAATCGGTAAGAAAAACCTGACGGGTGGAGGAGCCTTTAATACCCATTTTATGTTCTTCCTCTCCCAGGCTCAGGCCGGAAAAGGTTTTTTCCACAATAAAACCGGTAAACTTATCACCGTCCACCTGAGCAAAAACAATAAACAAATCAGCAAAACCGGCATTCGTAATCCACATTTTCTGTCCGTTCAGGATGTAGTTTTTCCCGTCTGGTGAAAGAACAGCCTTGGTTTTAGCGGCAAGTGCATCCGAACCGGAGCCCGGCTCTGTCAGGCAATAGGATGCCTTCCATCTGCCTGAAGAAAGAAGCGGAAGGTATTTGTCTTTCTGGTAAGTATTGCCGAAATACAGGATGGGAAGCGTTCCAATGCCGGTGTGAGCGGCAATGGCTACTGCAAATGAATGTCCGGCGCCCAAAACTTCAGTCATCAGTATACTGGTGATAAAATCTTTTCCAAAACCACCATAAGCTTCCGGCACAGAAATGCCAAGTAAGCCCAGTTCACCGGCCTTATCAAGCAGGTTGACCATGAGCCCTTCTTCCTGGGCATCGATCCGGTCGAGTATAGTCATGACTTCCTGGTCCAGGAAGTCTCGTCCCATCGTGGCCATCATTTGTTGTTCCTCGTTAAACTCCTCAGGAATGAAGGTGTCGGCTGGGGACGACGGTTGAACGAGGAATTCTCCGCCCTTTAAGGCCTTTTTTGCAATGCTTTCCATTACCATTATTTTGTTGTAAAATTACTACCTGTTGATCATGATTGTACGGATATACGAAAAAAATTACTTTTGGTTTGAATAAGTTGAAATGAAATCCGGCAATTTCCGGACCGTAGAAAACTTTGAACCAGGCCAGCCAAAACGAAAAGCAGGGAAATGAATGCGAGTAAAAGTATTAAAAACAAAGAATATACAGGGCATTTGAGTAAGGATTCCCGGTTGAAAAAAATAATCGAGCAACAGGGCAGGCTGGTGCTGACCAGGCATGAAAATGTGTGCCTGCGTTTATGCGCTTCCATCATATCCCAGCAGTTATCCACACGCGTTGCCGACGTGATATACAACCGTTTTATTGATTTGTTTGGAGGGAAATCACCGCAACCTCAGGATATATTAGCTGTTTCAACGGACCAGTTTCGTGCCATCGGGTTGTCGGGGGCCAAGGCGGAATACCTGCATCACGTGGCCCGGTTTGCCATGGATCGGGGAATGGATCATACACGGCTTTCTGAAATGGATGCCGGGGAGATCGTGGATTATCTTACTCAAATTAAGGGAGTGGGCCGTTGGACGGTGGAAATGATTTTGATGTTTACACTGGGTCATGAGGATGTATTTGCTGCAGATGACCTGGGTATCCGCCAGGCTATGATCCGCTTATACCGGCTGGACGATACGGATAAACAGAAATTCAGGCAGCGGATACTGGAGATTTCATCGCGGTGGCGCCCCTACCGGACCTATGCCTGTTTGCATCTTTGGATGTGGAAAGACAGTAAAGGTAACCCTGTTCCCAAAAAATCAGTTAAATCAAAAAGGAAAAAGAACTGAGAACATGATGTTACCCTTTCCCGCGGAATTTTCTATATAAATTTTACATTTGCGAAGCTGATATCCATTTAATACCTGATCCAACTTGAAAAGAACATCCAGGCAGGCTTCCGGTAAAGCGGCACCTCCGGTAAAAAAAAATCCACCAGCCCGGGAAAATATAAAACACAAGTCAAAATTTTCCATCTGGCTTGTCCTGGCTGGTATTTTACCAATAACCTTCATTGTTTTCACGCCGATACTCGATAATCAGCTGACGAACTGGGATGATCCCACCTACATCACTGAAAATCCGATCATCCGTAAACTAGACTGGTACCATATCAAGCGTATTTTTACCGAATTTTATTTTGGAAATTACCAGCCCTTACATATCTTTTCATATGCAGTAGAATATCATTTTTTCAAGCTGGATCCTGCCGGTTACCATACCGTCAGCCTGGTTATGCATGTTATCGTGACCGGCCTGGTATGGTGGTTTATATTCCTGCTGAGCGGGAACGGAACCATAGCTATCATCGCTTCCCTTTTGTTTGGCCTTCACCCCCTGCATGTTGAATCCGTTGCCTGGGCTGCAGAACGGAAGGATATGCTGTATGCAACCTTTTTTGTTTTATCCATGATTGCGTACCTGAAATATATTGACCAGGGCGGAAAGATGAAATTTTATGTATTCGCTTTGCTGTTCTTTCTGCTTTCCATTTTTTCAAAGGCCATGGCTTCATCCCTGCCGCCGGTGTTGTTTTTACTCGATTACTTCCGGGGACGGAAATTTTCGGTGAAACTGATCCTGGAAAAGGTGCCTTTTCTCGCTATCGCCGTTATCATGGGGTTAACCTCCATCCGGGCAGCTGAAAGCACGGATACCATTTCACATGATTCCGTTTTTTCCTTATTCGACAGGATTCTTTTTGCCTGCTTTAACCTGTTAGCCTATACGGGCAAGCTCATTTTACCAGTAAAATTGAGTTCCTTTTATCCTTATCCGGTAAAGGAAGGCGGGTATCTGCCGTATTATTATTATATCGCTCCACTGGTGATTGCCGGATTACTGGTTATAATTATCCGGTCCATGAAGAACACAAGAACCGTGTTTTTTGCTTCGGGATTTTTTGTAGCGTGTATTTTCCTCGTGCTTCAATTATTGCCGGTCGGCCCTACCATCATTAGCGAACGTTACAGTTACCTCCCTTCCATTGGATTTTGTTACCTGATGGCAGTCGGTGCGGTTTACCTGGGTGAGCGTAAGCGGAGTTTAACGATACCCCTATATGTTGCCATCGGTGCATACAGTATTTTTCTGGCAGTAACCACCTACCGGCGATGCGATGTGTGGCAGGACAGCCTGACCCTGTGGAACAATGTGCTGGAAAAGTTTCCCAGGGTTTCGGTGGCCTTAAATAACAAGGGAAATGTTTATGGAAAGGAAATGGGTCAGCTGGATATCGCCCTGGAGAATTTTAATAAATCGATTGAATATGATCCGAATTATGAAAATGCCTATTCCAACCGGGGTATTGTTTATTGCATGAAAGGGAAATTCGATCTGGCCATTCAGGACTTCAATAAGGCCATTGAACTCAAGCCGAAATACCTGGAAGCACTTCAGAACAGGGGAATCGCTTATGCCCAGACCGGGCAACTGGAAAGGGCCATAGCGGATTTCACAACCGTCATGCAGATTGACAAGGACGACCTGAATGCTTTTGTAAACAGGGGGATAGCGTATACGCAATCCAGGCAATTTGATTTGGCCCTGCAGGATTTTAACCGGGCGATCGCCATCAAACGTGATCATGCGGAGGCTTATTACCGGCGGTCAGCAGCTTATTATAACAGGCAGCAGTTCCAGGAAGCCTACCAGGACATCCAGACTGCGCTGTCACTGGGCTTCAAAGGAGATGAAAAATATATGGAGCAAATCCGCCAGGCAGCGGGTCGCTGATCATTGCCTTGCCGGCCAATGTGGCGATGCATTACTGCAAAAAAGGAGATTGAATTTTCCGGATTGTTTGTTCAGGAAAAACCAGGCAAGGATTTTTTTGTTTGATTGGATGCGGCCGAATCCTGCGGATCAGTTGGTGTCAATCCTTGCTACGCTCAGGATACCGCTTACCTTTGTTAATTTCTGCATGAGTTTTTTAAGATGGTCCGTGTCGTGGACAAAGAGCATGATGGTTCCTTCAAAAACGCCATCATTGCTTTCAATACTGATGGACCGGATATTTACTTTTAATTCATTCGATATTACCTTGGTGATGTTATTGACTACGCCCACCTCGTCCACTCCATTAATTTTAATTCCTGCAAGAAAAGCGATCTCTTTCTGCCCGGTCCAACGGGCTTTCACGATCCGGTAAGCATAGTTTGACATGAGTTGTATCGCATTGGGACAGTTCGTCCGGTGAATTTTAATTCCTTCACCGACGGTGATAAAGCCAAACACGTCATCACCCGGAATGGGATTGCAACAGGGAGAAAGTTTGTAGTCAATCTTGTCCATGTTTTCGCCGATCACCAGCAAGTCGGATGAACCTCTGAGGTTCTTCACGAGTTGGTCGAAAGACTGTTGTTCGGGTTTAGGCGTAAACCTGGGTTTGTATTTTTCCTTATCGGAAATGATTTCTTTCAGGTCTTTCAGATCGATGATTTCCTTTGCAATCTGGTAATAGAAATCGGTAGCTGAAGTCAGTTTAAAATAAAGCAGAAGGTCGTTGAGAACAACCTGTTGTGATGGGATCTTTAAGTGACGCAGCTTGCGATCGAAGATTTCTTTTCCCTGTTCTGACAGCAGTCGTTTTTCCTCCTTCAGGGCCACCTTGATTTTTGATTTTGCCTTGGCTGTGACGACATACCCCAGCCAGTCTTTCTTAGGATGTTGTTTGGTGGCAGTCAGAATTTCCACCTGGTCACCACTGTTCAGGCGATGGCTGAGTGGCACCAGTTTATGATTAACTTTTGCCCCAATGCATTTGCAGCCTATATCGGAATGTATTTCAAAGGCAAAGTCGAGCGCAGTACTGTTAACGGGCAGGGTTTTTAATTCACCCTTCGGGGTAAAAACAAAAATTTCATCAGCAAAGAGGTTCAGTTTAAAATCATCAATAAAATCGAGGGCATTGCTTTCCGGACTTTCCATAATTTCCCGGATTCTGCCCAGCCATTCATCGAGTGCATTTTCCTGGGCCGATTCCTTATATTTCCAATGCGCGGCATAACCCTTTTCCGCAATTTCATTCATGCGCTGGGTCCTGATTTGTACCTCCACCCATTTGCCGCTGTTGCTCATCACTGTAGTATGAAGGGATTCATAGCCATTGGCCTTGGGCGTGGAAATCCAGTCGCGTAACCTGTCCGGGTTTGGAACATAAAAATCCGTCACAATCGAATAGATTTTCCAGCAATCTGCTTTTTCCTTTTCCATGGTTGTATCTATGATGATCCGGATGGCAAACAGATCGTAGATTTCTTCAAAGGAAACCCCCTGCTTTTTCATCTTATTCCAGATGGAATTGATGGATTTGGGTCGCCCTTTTATTTCATATTTTAGACCTGCCTTATCGAATTCTGCCATTAAAGGCTGGGTAAATTCATGAATAAACTTATCCCTTTCCTTCCTGGACTGCTGAAGTTTGGTTACGATCGTCTTGAAAATATCGGGCTCGGTGTATTTCAGTGCCAGGTCTTCCAGTTCCGTCTTAACCGCATAAAGACCAAGCCGGTGAGCCAGCGGGCCATAGAGATAAGCCGTTTCACTGGCGATCTTAAGTTGTTTGTCACGGGGCATGGAGCCCAGGGTCCTCATATTATGAAGTCTGTCGGACAACTTGATGAGGATCACCCGGACATCATCAGAAAGTGTCAGTAGCATTTTCCTGAAATTCTCCGCCTGAAGAGAACTGGTCTGGTCGAATACCCCTGATATTTTCGTCAGGCCGTCAATAATCCTGGCGATTTTGGATCCAAACATGCCTTCAATATCTTCCAGTGTGTAATGTGTGTCTTCCACAGTATCATGAAGAAGGGCACATATTATGGAAGTGGTGCCCAAACCAATTTCTTCGGCAACAATCTGGGCAACTGCAATGGGATGATAGATATAAGGTTCTCCGCTCTTGCGTCTCATCCCCTGGTGGGCCTCCAGGGAAGTATCAAAAGCCAGGCGGATTAATTTCTTATCCCCTTTGTTGGTATTGGGTTTACAGGCTTTCAGCAAGGAACGGTACCGTTTCAGGATTTCCTTTTTCTCCTGTTCGGAATCAGCCTGAATAACCTGTTTGGAGGGTGCCTCCCCCGATGATTGAGCTGGATCTGGTAACACAAGCTTTGTTCTGTGATTTTCCATGTAAATATAGTGAAAAAACTCCAGGACCGAATCTCCATGGGCATTGGTGAAACATTCTTGTCCCGTCCGACGCCTGAAATCGGACCTTTTATCAGGATGTTTACCAGGTGGCCGATTTTCATGATCTTTGCCATATAAAAAGCAGCTATGTTGCCACAAACAACCCAACTTCCGAATGGCATCCGGATCATTTACCAGTATGCCGGAAAAAGCAGGGTGACTCATATGTCCCTGCTGATTCATGCCGGCACCAGACATGAAAAAAAAGGGAAGGAGGGGCTTGCGCATTTCATAGAACATGTTTTTTTTAAAGGTACCCGGAAACGAAAGTCTTATCACATCCTGAACAGACTGGATAGCGTGGGTGGTGAGTTGAATGCTTTTACATCCAAGGAGGAAACCTGCCTTTACGCATCAGTTATGAACCAGCATGCAGGCAGAGCCATCGAATTGCTTTCGGATATTTTTTTTAATTCGGTTTTCCCGGCCCGTGAATTGGAAAAGGAGAAACTGGTCATATATGATGAAATCAGGAGTTATGCAGACAATCCGTCGGAACAGATCCAGGATGATTTCGAAACACAGGTGTTCGCCTCTCATGCTCTTGGTAATCCCGTGTTGGGAACCATGGAATCGATCAGGCAGATTGAAAAAAAGGATATTGTTGATTTCATGCAGGAAAATTACAAGCCCGGTAAAATTGTATTTTCTGTCGTCAGTGAATTGCCATGGGAAGAATTAAAAGCCTTGTGTATGGATTATTTTGGCGGAATGGTAAAGCATGTTCCAAGCCGGTCCAACGGGAGTTTTAAGCATTATCAGCCGGCACATAAAACTGTTTTCAAACAGGTTACCCAATCACATGTTGTTTTGGGCAACGTGGCTTATTCCTACCGGGATGACGACCGGTATGCACTTGCTTTACTGACCAATATCCTCGGAGGACCGGGAATGAATTCAAGATTAAATTTACACATCCGGGAAAAGTATGGGTATACCTATCAGATTGATGCCAGTTATATGCCATACAGCGATACCGGACTGTTCACCATCTATTTTGCCACGGATCAGAAAAACGTGGAAAAAACAAATCACCTGGTTTTGAAGGAACTTGCTTTACTCCGCCGTGAAAAAATCAAGGAGGCGCAGTTAAAGCGATACCAGGAACAGTTTGTCGGGCAACTGGCCATGTCCTATGAAAACAAAGCAGGCCTGGCTTTATCAGCGGCCAAGAGCCTGCTCTGTTTTAACCGGATCGACAGCCATGAATCGGTAAAAAGGCGGATTGAATCGGTTACGAGTTCGGGACTGCTCCGGGTGGCGAATGAAATTCTTGACACCAATTACCTCAGCAGCCTGCAATTTCATCCGGCAAAGCCCTGATGCTATCAGGGTACCAGGTTAAAGGAGAAGGCCACCTGGTATATTTTACCCGACGCATCCCGGGGAACGCTGATTTTCATCTGGTGCAGACGGTCTGCCACATATTTTTTTAATTCCACATTGGAATAATTCAGGTTGCGGATTTCAATCTGGCCATCCTCGTTAAAAGTGAATTCAACCAGCACCTTACCGTTCAGGTTTCCTTCCCTGGCAAATTCAGGAAAAGGCATTTGTTCTTCCAGTTGTTTATAAACACTTGATTCATTTTTTGAAGCCTGTGTGGTTCCGGCAAACCTGTTAGCGACCAGAACAAGAGTGAGCACGGCTGATACCAGAACTAATTTTGATGTTTTCATTTGATCAGAGTTTTAATGATGAATTTTAATTATGCGATGCAAAGATATATTATTAACATGGTACTATGCAATACATGGTACTAAATAAATTATTAATATATTGAAAATCAAACATATAATTTTTAAATTGAAATTATTTTATCCAAATTTCTATTACTAAGATGGGTTGTTGGATAAAAAAGTTACAGGTAGGTACCGGAAAAGGAGGAGCTTTACCCGTTTAACCGTCAATATTCATTCACTAACCGGACAAAATTTTTAAACGGGTAAAATTTTATAACGTTTTCAGAATTCGGGACAAAAAGTTTTATTTCTTCCTGGCATATTGGAAAATTATTCAGGGAAGGGAATAGAATCGTTAATCCCGATGCCGGTCTATTACCTGAGGAGGATAAGCGGTATGTGGTCAAGTACCTTGTCGGCTGTGATCAGGCGAACCTGGTAGGTTCCGGCAGCGAGATTATTCAATTGAAAACTGCAGGATGTCTGGGAAGAATGAATGGTTGTATCACGTACGATTTTTCCAGCTGTATCAATTATCTGGATGGTCGCCTGGCGCAGGTTCTGCAGGTTGAATGAAACCGTGCATTCCAGGCTGGATGGATTTGGATTCACGCCAAGTTTGAAGGGCGAATCGGATTTGATTTGCTGGATACCTGTGACGGAATGATCATAGATTCCAAACACATATTCGCCTTTTTTCAGGGTATCCACGACAATATTTCCGATTTTATCGGTAGCCTGGGCGCCTTTGTTTACCGTATAACCGTTTACGATTTTCCAGTCATCGCCTGAATAGGAACGGTAGAGCATAACCAGGCTGTCTTCCGTCGTACCGGCGGTAAGGAGTGTATTATCGAGGTAGCCGGTGGAAGCATTGGCGGTGCCGTTGTAGGAAAAGGTGGCCTTGGAATGAAAGGCAGCATCCAGGATGCCGTCAATTTTCCAGTAATGATAATCAGAGATCCGTATGCCCTGGTTGAATCCTTTAAACGGGTCGGGTGTCACCCAGTTATGCTCCACCCGGATCCTGGAGGTGTTGTTGCCGGAATTGATCACATTCAGGGTAACATTGGTTTCAGGCATGTTGACCAGGCCTGCTGCGGTGATTTGTTTTTCATAATCGGAAATGGCATCGCTGATTTTCTCATTCCTGTCCAGGGCCACCCATGTAGCATTACCAATGATGAGCGGAATATGAAACATATTGGTTGCCGAATCGATCAGGATGGTTACCGTGGTATCGGGGTTAAAGCCATTGCTGAAGGTGATTTCCACCGGCTGGGCGTAAATATGGTTTCCGTTGCCTTTTGTTTTCTGGCGGGTATATACGAAATAATGATCCAGCCCTCCCGGGACATAGACGACCGAGTCAATGGAGAAATGCGGAAATCCCGGAGAAAAAATCCAGTCATCAAAAAACCTGTTCATGGAAATCCCGGATGAAGAGGAAAGGTTATCCCTCAACTGGTAACTGTTGGAGTTGCCATAGGCCTGTGCATTCAGGTGGAACTGGCAGCCGTTAAAGAACAGGCTGTCTCCCATGTAATAACGGAGGGTATGCACCATATCCGCACCTTTCTGATAAACTGTATTACCGTATGTAATGGAACCGGGAATATTTATCATGGAATAATAGGCTCCGTCCTGTGCGGGGGTATGGGCAAACTGCAATACTTTCCGGTGATTGGTCCTGATCCAGTCCTTGTAAGCGGTTTGTCCGCCAACAACCTGCCTGGTCAGGGCCTCGTTAAAGCTGGCGAATCCTTCGTTAAGCCACATATCCCCTGCGGTTTCACAGGTTACTTTATCGCCCCACCACATATGTGAAAGTTCATGGGCCCATAACGTTTCATAATTTTTCGTGCCATCAATAAAGGCCTTGCCGATATGAATGCTCGTGGCATGTTCCATGGCTCCGGAATTGAAGGGGATTTCCACAAATCCGGCCTTGCTGAAAGGGTAAGAGCCATAGGCATGAATGAAGGCGCCCAGTATGGTGTCCAGGTTAGAAAAAGTGGCGAGTGTATTGTTGGTGTCGGCAGGCAGACAGGCCCAAACCACGGGGATGCCGTTTGAGGTTCGTTGAAGGGAATAGAAGGGCGCAACGGCTACCGAAGCGAGGTAGGTGGGAATGGTTTCAGCAAGCTGCCAGTGCCAGGTTTTGGTGCCGTTCGGATTCAGGGTTTCACTAACCAGCATTCCATTACAAAATGCCTTATCGGTCGAACCGGTGGTAATATAAAAATCATAGGAGGCCCTGTCGGTGAATTCATCCAGGCAGGGAAACCATACCTTGCCCAGATTATGCGGATCAGCGGCAAAACCCACACCCAGGTTGAAAGCGTAGGATCCCGAAAAATAAAATCCGCCCCAGCCGCTGGCGTCCTGTTTTGGATTTCCATTGTAATATACAACTGCTGTTATGGAGTCGCCCTGGTTTAAGGCAGCGGGAAGTGTAATGCCGATGGTGGTATCGTTGTAAGTGAATGAGGCTGGTCCTGACGGAAGGATGACCGAATCAATATTGAGCTGCAGGAGGCTGAGGGGAATAACCGAAATATTATTTTGCTTGGAAACAACTGTCAGCAACGTATAGGCCCGGATGATTTTAGCCGGGATATCAATGGTATCGATATGGATTTCATAATGGGCCACATGAAGTGAATCCGTAATGGATACTGCAGCGGGCAATAATTTATCCAGAACAGGGTCCATGTTCCGCATGCTTCGGCAACCGGCAAAGTCACCCTGGATGGATTGAGCCTGGCCGGCCAAAGCCAGGATTAAAAAATAAAAAACGAACAGGTTCTTCTTCATCATCAAACATTTTGACGAAGATACAAAGCCCTTTCAATTTATCAAAAACAGGTTATTTCAACCCTTGGAAGATGAAACTGCTGATGGCCGGCACCAGTTCCGGGGCAAGTGGAAGATCAGGATTCCGGTAGGAAGCTATGTTTTCCTCCACGCTGCCGGTAATTTTTTTTAGGACATGGTTCATATCCGGAATCACCACGAGTTTCGATTGGGGCCGGGCCGCCGCAAGTATTCTGGCATCTTCCATGGATGCCTGAAGATCCCGGCTGCCCTGGATAATCAGTACGGGGCATCGCACCAGCGACAGTTCGACTGCAGGCGAAAAACTGAACCAGGATTTCAAATACAGGGCAACGGCAGGCCGGAAAATAGGGCTGAGGTATTCATTCGTATGGAACGGTTCATCCTTTTTTATATGGTTTATGATTTCCCTTGCCGTGTCTGCAAGGGCAGGGCTTTGGGCCGCAATCTGCTTTAAAATGATTGTGTCAGCCGGGAACCCCATGCCGGAAACGGAAATGAAACCATCGGCCCGCTGAAAATTTGCAGAAATGCTTCCGATCAGCGCACCTTCGCTATGCCCCAGAATTATTATGCTGGAAAATCGCGGATCCTTTCTAAGCAGGTCAAACCACTTTCCTGCATCAAAAACGTAGGTGTCAATGACCAGGCGGCTTTCATCCGGAAGCGCCGGCTGACTTTTTCCCACACCCCTTTTATCAAAACGCAGCGAAGCTATACCGGCCTTGTAAAGTTCACGGGCCAGAAGACGGTAACTGTCGGTGGAAAGTCCGTACGGATTGTTTCCGTTCCTGTCGGTGGGTCCTGAACCGGGAATGATCAGAATCACCGGGATTTTTTCTTTGGAGGGAGGCACCATCAGGGATCCAAAAAGGCTGTACGTCCCCGAATCAATCTGCACTTCAGTTTCTGCAACCAGGGAATCTGCAATTCCATTCAGGTTTTGGGAACAGGCGTATTCCTGTTGAATGCAGGTCAGGCAACAAGTAATAATTATCAGCAACGGGATTCCTCGCATCAGTTTTTCAAGAAACAACATCAAAAATAGGCAAAAAAGAGAACAAAAACGGTATCCGGATTTTCACCGATTGCCTGAACCATTTACACCAAGGACCCGTCCCGTTTAGCAATTGGCTATGAACCGATTTAATGCCGTGATACTGCTTTCGAACTGAAAGGCCACGTGGACCATCCGGAAATTTTCCTTGTCCATGGTCTTCGGATAGGCTTTTTTGGCAATTTCCAGCCGGCTGGATTCGAACCATGCCAGTTCCATTAATTCCCTTACCTGTCTGGAGAGGAGATGATTATTGCTGATGGCCTGGTTGATGATGGACAACCGGGTACTTTCAAAGGAAACGGACCGCAGCGTGTTTTTTAACTGCCGGAAATGTTCCGGACTGATGACCTGGTAAGGCGGAGGTACAGGCTGGCAGACCGGTTCAACAACAGGTGCAAGGGGAAGAATCCGGATTATTTGTATCCTGTTGCGGGCATTTATCCTGGCGAACACATGAGTTCCGGGGGGGATATCCATCCAGCAACCTGAAATGATTTCCGAATCGTACCCGGAGTTATGATGGCTGGTATTGCGAATGATTTCCAGCCAGTACCGGCCTGCCGGAATCTGGTTCAGTTGAAAATTTCTGGTTGGTTCGGGATAGATCCGGTTATCAAACCTGACAGAAAAGTATCGGTTATTAAACAAGTCCAGGGTCAGTTGACTGGCCGAAACTGATATAAAAAATCCGGTTAGGAAAAAAAGGAGGAAGGCTGTGGAGCAAAATATTTTTTTCATGCGATTTTTTTCCAGCGGGGACAATTTCTATGCCGGAAATAATTCATAGGATCTTCATAAACGCACGGCTGTCATGGCTTTTCGGTATATCATCGATGATCCATTTACGCGACTGAACAATCCATAAAAAATAATTTATCGTGCTGACCTCCATCAGGAAAATGATACTTTTGTGTTTTTACGAGGTTTAACAGTTATGTTTTTAAATGATTCCGGAATTCTTTTTGCCCTTGCCACACTGGTTTCCTGGTCCATCTGCATATTCCCATTCACTGTGGCATCGCGGTTACTGGGCAGCAATGCGCTAAACCATTTCCGGCTTCTGCTGGCGACCCTGCTGTTGACTTTAGTTTCCCTTGTTTCAGGTTTTCATGCTTTTGCCCGGCTTTTTTCCCTGGCATACCTGGATGCCTGGATCTGGCTTGGATTTTCGGGAATTGTAGGGCTTGCGATGGGGGATTATTTTGCATTCCGGATGTATGCCATTCTCGGCGCCAGAAGGGGCAGCATTCTGACCACCTTTGCACCTGCTGCCGCATTTATTTCAGGATATTTCCTGCTGGATGAGCAAGTCAATATTATTGGCATGCTGGGTATGGTGGTAACCATCACCGGGGTAATCGGGATCGGACTTGGCAGGAAGGAGCGAATGACCATACCAGATTCGGTTCACGGACCCATCAGCAGCGGGATCCTTTTTGGAATATTGTCGGCCGTCTGCCAGGGTGCCGGGCTGGTACTGGCCAAGAAGGGCTTCCTGTTGCAGGAATCGGGTGGGGAGGTCTTGTCGCCCATTCATGCCACGTTTATCCGTATGTTGATTTCTGTCTGCCTGTTAATGTTGATTACCATAAGCCGTTTCCAGGTGAAGCAGGTGGTAATGCCGCTGCTGGAGAACAGGAATTCAGGAATCAGGCATGCCGTTGCCGGAACTATTTTCGGTCCCTTCCTGGGTGTTTGTTTATCGCTGATAACGATCACGAAACTGGATGTGGCCATTGCCCAGACCATATTCTCCCTGGTGCCGGCCGGAGCGCTGCTCATATCATTTGTTGTTTACCGTGAAAAAATCAGCCTGCCATCCCTTTCCGGGATGATTCTCTCAATCGGAGGTGTTTTCATGCTGATCTGGAGGAATGAACTGGCATCCATAATCCGGATTAAATTTAGTTAATTTGTTGTTGATTTTAAAAACATGACGGGATCATACAGCCTTGCCGTTCACGGTGGTGCCGGAACCATTGACCGTGCAGCCATCACTGCGGAGCAGGAATCCGGCTACAGGAAAGCGTTGCTGTCAGCCCTGGAAGCAGGTGAGGGTATACTTGCAGGAGGAGGCAGCAGCCTGGATGCTGTAAAGGCTGCTGTCGTATCATTGGAAAACTGTCCATTATTCAATGCCGGAAAAGGTTCCGTTTTTACTCATGAGGGCAGGCATGAAATGGACGCTTCCATCATGTGCGGGCGAACACTGGAGGCCGGTGCTGTGGCCGGGGTCAGTCATGTCAGGAATCCCATTCTGCTGGCTGACCTGGTCCGGGTAAAAACGAATCATGTGTTCCTGTATGGTCACGGAGCCGAAATGCTGGCAAAGGAAAACCAGGTGCCATTTGAAGCGCCGGATTATTTTCATGATGATTTCCGTTACAAGCAATGGCTGGCTGTCAGGGATTCTGATCATATGAGGCTGGATCATTTTGTTGAAAATAAAGAAAAAAAATTCGGGACTGTCGGTGCCGTGGCCTGTGACAGGTATGGAAATCTTGCCGCGGCCACCTCTACGGGCGGCATGACCAACAAGCGTTATAACCGTATCGGTGACACTCCTTTAATCGGAGCCGGCAACTATGCGAATAACAAATCCTGTGCAGTCAGTTGTACGGGACACGGGGAATATTTTATCCGTTCAGTAGTGGCTTATGATGTGTCCTGCCTGATGGAATACAAGGGCCTTTCTTTGAAGGAAGCGTGTTCTGTTGTGGTACACGACAAGCTGGTTAAACTGGGCGGCGAGGGCGGACTGATAGCCGTTGATGTTACAGGTGCCGTTGAAATGGTTTTTAACTCGGAAGGCATGTACCGGGGTATGCTCGTAAAAGACCAGCCTGCGCAGGTTTTAATTTATAAACAATAACTATATGTATAACTAAATCATTCCTGTCATGAATAAAATTGTTACATTAAAAAAATGCATGTTGCTGTTGCTGACTCTGACAGCTGGTTTTTCATGGGCACAGCCTTTATCTGGAAATTATACCATTGGCGGTATTTCACCGGATTATCCGACTATCGGAAGCGCTGCCGGTGCTGTTCAATCCTTTGGTGTTGCGGGTCCGGTCACCTTTAATATCCGGGATGGCATATACGCTGAAAAAATAACCATGTACCAGTTTGCCGGGTCTTCTGCGGTGAATACAGTAACCTTTCAATCGGAAAACGGTGACAGTTCACTGGTGGTCATTACCGATTCCTCCTCGGCAACCAACCTGAATAATTTTACCATACAGCTATTCGGGGCGGATTACGTGACTTTCCGGCAGGTTAGCATTCAGCGACCGGGGAACAATGCTTTTGGTACCGTTGTAGAAATCGGAAATAACTCCAACTATATCAGTTTATTGAATAACCGGATTACGGCCGGATCCGGAAATGGAACGTCCACCTCCAAATGCCTTATTTATACGGATTCTCTTGCTCAGAATAATGGTACGATCATTTCGGGAAACCTGCTCGTCAACGGAAATTTTGGAGTCTATAAACAGTCTTACACTTTTGAAACCGGAAACAGCATCACCGGCAATATTTTTCAGAACCAGGCCGCCGGAGCCGTTTTTGCTGATCGACAGGATGGCATCAACATTTCCCGGAATGTCATCAGCACAACCGGAGGAGCTTCCTATTCCGGAATACTGTTAAAACGTTCCTTAAACGGATGTACGTTGAATAAAAACAAAATTGATATCACCAATGGCTTTGCAGGAATTTATTTTTTTACCAGCACCGCCTTTGCCGGGAATGAAAATTCAGCTACGAATAATTTTGTTCATGTGGGCGGATCGCAGGCCGGGACCGGCATTTTCGTCAACAGTTCTTCCCAGATCCGGTTTTATTTCAATTCCGTGAACATGACCGGGACCAATGCCATGTCGGCTGCTTTTAAGGCCGAAGGTACAGGTACTACCGGCCTTGTTTCCCGGAACAACATCTTTGCAGCCCATGGAGGAGGTTATGCCATCCGTGTGTTACCCGGTGTGTTTATCACTTCCGACTACAATGATCTCTTTACAACCGGCACCAATGTGGGCATGTTTAATGCAGTTGATGCAGCTTCACTTGTTGACTGGCAGAACCTTTCCCAAAAGGATACCAGTTCGGTGAGTTCTGATCCGGTATATTATTCAGCAGGCGATCTTCATGTCAGTGCGGTGGCCATAAATGATGCGGGCATAGCTGCCGGGGGTGTCGGAACCGACATTGACGGGGATGTGCGAAGTGCAACCACTCCGGATATTGGTGCCGATGAGTTCACTCCCCTCACCGATAATGTAAAAGTTGTCAGCCTGCTTTTACCTGAGGATTATTCCTGTGGCGATTCCTCCACGTTTGTCAGCCTGGTGGTTCAGAATATAGGAATCAACAGCGCTTCGGCCATTCCTGTTTCAGTTGACATTACCGGAACGGCAACCCTGACTTTCTCCGGAAACATGGCTGGCCCTTTAAATTCCTATGAACTGGATACGATTATCCTGGGTGGTTCCTGGAACACTTATGCGGGCGGTAATTATACGCTTACCTGTTATACTGCCATGCCGGGTGATCAGAAACTTTCCGACGACACCATGATTTTAAACCGCTTCCTGATCGGCATACCCAACAATCCGCTGGTAACTTCACCTCAGGTTTTTTGCGAAGGGAGTGTGGCCATCACGGCGCAAACCGACAGCGGCAATGTAATCTATTGGTATGATTCCGCTTTTGGAGGGAACCTGTTATATACCGGAAATCCTTTCATGCCGGCTCTTAGCAGCGATACCACTTTTTATCTGGAGGCGCACAGCGGCACGGGCACCACGGGTTGTTTACGGATCACGGAAATAGCGACTGAATCGCCAACAGGAAATGACCATATTGAAATTCAGAATTGCAGTGCCGCCCCGGTCAACGTGACGGGATGGACCGTAGCGGTCAGCAACAGTTACACGGTTATCAACGATGCCAATACAACAATTTGGGATCTGGGCACCTTTGGTACGTTTGCCGCAGGACAAACCGCCGTGAAGAATGATAATGCGGCATCACCCGACTACTGGGGATCCAACCTGTTCTGGAGTTCTTCCAATCCCGGCTGGGCCGTAATCCTTGATAATCTGGGCAATGTAGTCGATTACCTGGCATGGGGTTGGACCACCAACGACATTCAGGGATTCAGTACTCAGATCAATAATTTTACGGTTACCGCCTCGGGAAGCTGGAATGGTGACGGTGTAAGCGATGTATGCGCTTCACCCAATGCCATCTCACGCACCGGATCTTCCGATCACGATGATGCGACCGATTTTACCTGCATGCCCAGTTCGAGTGGTACAGTTAATCCGGGACTGATGTTGCCCTTTGTGAGTTGCGGTACCAGCGCCTGTACCAGTGAACGTATACAGGTTGATGTAATTATTAACCCGACGCCTGCTCCGGATTTGGGGCCGGATACCATCAGCCCGGTACCCATCACGCTGGATGCCGGAGCAGGATATGCTTCCTACCTGTGGAGTACCACCGACACTACCCAGACGATCAATGCAACTGCTACAGGCACATACGCTGTGATGGTGACGGATGCGAATGGTTGCACCGGAACAGATACCATCCTGGTTACGTTAACGGTTAGTATAAGCGAATTAATTTCATTAAACGGGGTGATGGTGTTCCCTAATCCGGTTATAGACCAGCTGACCATAACGTATTACAGCAGGGTAATTCAGGAAGTCTCCCTGACCCTGTCCAACAGTCTTGGAGAATCCATTATAACCAAATCTTTCGAGGCGGGTATTGGAAGGGAAAAAACAGATTTAAGCCTGAACGGATTGCCTGCAGGCGTATACACCCTTGAACTGAAAACTGCCGAAGGATGTTTAATCCGAAAGGTCATTGTACAGTAAGCCGTAAAAATTTCAAGATGCCGGCTGACCGGTTGATCAGCGGCATCCTTTTCCGAACGCGGGAATGAATCAGGATTGTTTTGATAATTCCGGTTTCAAGGGCAAGGACCCATCCTCGTAAAGCCGTATCATGGAAACCACATGTGCGAACAGTACAATGGGCACCACAATCGTGGGCAGCCAGATATAGGGTGCCACCAGGATGGCACGGTTGGGCTGGTCAAAGGCCAGTAACTGGATGGGCGAAGGCATAGCCAGCATGGCGTGAATAACAATATTCGCGAGCAGGCCCAGAGCGGCAAAATTCCATAGCAGAAGCGCTTTCCGGTTCAGACCTTTCTTCCGGAATGCGAACATGTAAATTAACGGAGCGGTGATCCCGGACAGGATATCCAGGTTACGTCCTTCAAAGGTCATGAGTTGAGGAATTAATCCTTCCCGGTGGAGTTGCCACAGGACCAGTTCCACCGGCACGCGGATCAGGTGAATCAGGGTGAGGGTTTTCAGGGATAATAAACGGACCTGTGCTTGAAGAGGGCCCTTCACCATCCATGCTATCAGCAACAACATGGGCAGGATTCCAAACAAAATACGGGGCGGAATAGTGTCTGTACTTAAATAAAAACCGCTCGTAGCAAGAACTGCCTGGAAAGCCCCCCAGGCAAACAGGAATACCGGGACTTGCCACTTCAGGAAGGGATGAATGGTTTTATTCCCGGTAAAGGAATACGAAATGATGCTCACAGAAATAACGGTAATCAGGATAAATGTCATGGCGGTAAAGAATGGATTGGTGATCATTGGTTTTAAATTTAAATATTGATTTGATTAGATCCGGAAACCGGCATTGATTATGGCTGCAATACTAGGACAGGAAATGCCTGCAGCTGATGAAAAATCTCCCCAGTCTTTAAAATCACAGGCTGAAACAACCGTTCCGGAAGACGGAAAGGCGATATTCAGTTCATGCGCAAATCCGGTACAGGAAGCATCCCTCCGCTTTTCCGGTATGCTTTTCTGACGGTTCAGACGGGTTTTTTAACGTTCCGGGGTTAAAAACAACAAATGGCATGACCCGATTGAGGTATATTTGATTGAATTAATAAGGCATGATACCTCCCGGTCTGACAATTATTTTTTTACTGATGGTAGCCGGGATATTGATCAGCCTGCTGACTGGCTTTTACCGGATCCTCAGGTGGTACAAAAGCAAACAGGCATTGATCATTTGTCTTTTAACCGGATTCATGCTGCTGATTTGGCTTGGTTTCATATCCTATCTTTCCACCATTCATTTCCTGGACCGGTTTTCGGCCTTGCCTCCGCGTATGGCTGTGGTGCTGCTCCCGCCGATTGCATTTATGCTGTTCCTGGTACATTCTAAAAAGACGAATGAAATCATTTCCTTTATCCCCGCCGGCTGGCTGGTTTTCATTCATTCTTTCCGAATCGTTACGGGAATTATTTTCTACCTTTTATACTTGCAAGGCATCCTGCCAGTTCAGATGACCTTCCTGGGAAATAATATCGATTTATTTTTTGGACTCTCAGCGCCAATGATTGGTTTTCTGAATCTGAAAAATAAATTGCCGAAATGGATACTGGCCGGCTGGCACATGGCCGGTATTATCATGTTATTCATTCTGGTGGTGACGGCGGT
>CAYWHE010000039.1:0-23527 GCA_964458125.1 uncultured Flavobacteriaceae bacterium
AACCATCCGGTTGCTGGCCATACGACCGGTTTCCAGGAGCCAGATTATTCTTTCCAAATTTGTCGCCGGGGCCATCTATACCTTCATCCTGCTGGTCTGGCTGGGAATACTTGCGTTGGCCGTGGGTTTGTTCCTGTTCGGAAAAGGCGACCTGATCGTCCTGAAAAGCGAAGAGCTGGTGATCCTGCAGCAGGATGATGTGTTATGGCGGTTTATGGCGGCCCTCGCGGTGGCCTTTATCGCCCTGCTGCTGGTGGCGTCTTTCAGCATGCTGTTGTCCTGTTTTTCCGATAACAGCATCGGACCCATCATCACCACCATGGCCGTGATCATTCTCTTCACCATCATCGGCACGATGGATATTCCCTTCTTCGATAAAATCAAGCCTTTTTTATTTACCACGCACATGGTCGTCTGGAAGAGTTTCTTTGACAACCCCATCCCTGCCGGGCAGATTATCACCAGCCTGTCGGTGTTAACAGGACATATCGTTTTGTTTATCGGCGCCTCATTGTATTATTTTAACCGGAAGGATATCCTGTCATGAATAGGTTTTGGCTGTACCCGTTGTTCCTCTTACTATGCGGGGTGAGTGCAGGCATGGCCCAGCAGGATGCCGAGGCTGTGCTGAACGCTGTGGTGAAAAATTACAACAAGGTTCACGACTACCAGGCCGATGTTAAAATCACTGCCGACATTCCCTTCATCCGCATTCTTCCCATGCAGGCAAAAATCTATTTCCGCCAGCCCGGAAACATGAGGCTCATTTCCAGGGGCATTGCTATTTTGCCCCGGCAGGGATTTGACGAGATGTACAAATCCATCACCGACCGGAAGTCATTTACGGTGGTCCCGCAGGGAACGGAAATTCTGGAAGGGGTTCATGTCAGTATCATCAGCATTCTTCCTCTGAGCGATACGATGGAAGTCATACTCGGAAAGTTCTGGATTGATCCTGTCCGGAAGGTTATCCTGAAATCGCAGATGACAACCCGTACGAACGGTACGGTTACCGCGGCTTATCGCTATGGTGATTATGCCGAATATGGATTACCCGACCGAATGACCTTCCTGGTGGACGTGAAAAAATTCAAAATTCCCAAAACGGTTGCCGTGGATATCAATACCGTCACGAAGGAAAATACAACTAAAAACAAGGAAGGTAAAAAGGGCAAAATAGAAATTGAACTGTTCCGGTATATCATTAATAAAGGAGTGCCCGATGATGTATTTAAAGAAGCAGATTAGGTAATGCGGCGGGAGTTGATGAATAAAATTATTGGCGTGTCGTTTTCTTTCTTCTGAAGGGCGGTTTTGATCCGGATTTGGGATATTTTTTTGAAGGATCATAAGCCGGGGACTCGCCAAGTTCAGAAGGTACAGCCAGTTTGCGTACCGGTTCCCCGATCAGTTCCTCGATCTTGTTGAATTTATACTGATCCTCCGGGCTTACAAAAGTGATGGCCACACCGGTGGTAGAAGCGCGGGCCGTTCGTCCGACACGATGGATATAGTCTTCGGCATCACCCGGAACATCGTAATTGATGACCAGGCCGATGGAATCAATGTCAATCCCTCTTGATAAAACATCCGTAGCGACCAGGATCTGAAGGTTCTTGTTTTTGAACTGCCGCAGCACTTCAATACGTTTTTCCTGGTCCAGGTCAGAATGGATGGCATCCACGTTAAACTTCAGCCTGTGAAGGGTCCGTTCAAGCTGTTTTACTTTTTCCTTGGTGGAGGAAAAAATAAGAATGGTTGGAATGTTTTTTCCGCTTAGCAATTCCGTCAGGAGCGCCTCCTTCTGGTTATTAAAAACAATATAGGCGCCCTGCATGACTCCTTCGGCCGGTTTGCTCATGGCAATATTGACCTGCTCGGGATGATGCAGGGTCTTGGCAGCAAGGGTCCGGATACGGGGTGGCATGGTGGCGGAAAACATCAGCGTTTGTCGTTTGGATGGCAGGTAGCCGATAATTTTAGTGATGTCCTCATTGAAACCCATGTCGAGCATGCGGTCTGCTTCATCCAGCACCAGGTGTTTCAGTCCGCTGGTGTTCACATAACCCATGGTCAGGTGGGAAATCAGCCTGCCCGGTGTGGCGATGATGATGCTGGCACCATGCATCAGGGCCTTTTTCTCCTGGTCGAAGGAGATGCCGTCATTGCCACCGTATATGGCAATGGAACTCACCGGTGAGAAATAGGCGAAACCCTGCAGGGCTTCATCGATCTGTATGGCCAGTTCCCGTGTCGGGACAACGATGAGGGTGTTGAACTGTTCATCCCTGGTCTGGATGATCTTGTTGATGATGGGTAACAGGAAAGCTGCCGTTTTCCCGGTGCCGGTCTGAGCGCAGGCAATCAGGTCTTTGTTTGCCAGGATAAAGGGGATGGTTTGTTCCTGGATGGGTGTGGGCTGTTCAAATCCCATGGAATGAAGACCCTCCATGAGTTGAGGTTCAAAATGAAAATCAGTAAATTTCACAAGGTTGAGGATAATGCATAATAAATCCGGCCCGAATGGCCGGTTTTTGGATAAAATCATGCAAAGGTACGCTATTTTGTCAAACGGAAACCGCATCCGGTGAAATGGTTGTCCGGGGCCATCTCCAGTCACCGGTTGAAAGCCTTTTGCAGGCAGGCGTTTTGAATATCAGGATGACAAGATGCAGCCTTGCTTCGGGAGAGGCGGTTTTGATTTTTGATTATAACCAAATGGAGGGGAATTAACCATATGCCCGGAAATCATGATTAAAACCGTTTTAAAAATCGAAAATCTAAATCAGCATTCCTTGTTTTCAATTCCATCAAAATCGCAGATCCGCCATACCGGGTCATGCATTAATTTACAGAAGGGCGGGTGATCATGAAATCCGGGTACCTGGTTAACGGATCAACAGCAACCTGCCTGTTTTATCTTTCGGTTTTTGGTTCCCGGATCTGAAAACGACCTTCCAAATGTATGTCCCTTCTGCGACGGGATGCCCCCGGGTCATGCCATTCCATCCATCGGGAAGCCGGTCACTCAGAAAGACCAGTCCGCCCCAGCGGTTGAAGATTTCCAGATGAAAGGAGGTGATTCCGGCTCCATAGCCGAAAAAAACATCGTTGAACCCGTCATCGTTGGGCGTGAATGCGGATGGAAACAGGACATCCTGCAGGCAGTTCGAGGTGATGTTTATGCTGTCGCTGGCCGTACATCCCGAAGCATCAGTCACGAGAACGGAATAGGTCCCGGGTTGACCGGCTGTAAAAAAAGCCTGGTTGCTGCCGTCCTGCCAGAGGCAGGCAGAAAAATTTCCCGGGTTCAGGATGACTTGTTCCTGCCCGCACTGTTCCCGGTCCGGGCCCAGATCGATCCGGAAATAGCCGGTATCGGCAATGATGGTTTCGGCGGAAGCCGTGCAGCCTTTGCTATCAGTAACGGTAACCGTATATGATCCTGAGGCCAGGTTGACAGGAACCGGAACCGTGCTGCCGGTATTCCAGGCAAACTGGTAAGGCACCGTGCCCCCGGAACCGGAAGCCATGGCCATTCCTTTCTGTTTGCCGCAGGTATCCGGCAAGGAAGCAACCGTAACCACAACGGGCGGTGAAGCCGGAACCACGGCTTGAAGATTCACGCTGCAGCCAAAGCTGTCCTGTACGGTAATCATATAAGTACCGGCCGCCAGCCCGGTGGCCGTTAACCCGCTGCCGACATTCGGCATCCAGCTGTATGTCAGCGGTGCCGCTCCCCCGGTTACGTTTAGGGTAATCGTTCCATCCGGTATGGTACAGCCGGCAGGCGTTGACTGAACGGCCGGAATTGGAAGAGGCGGTTTGTCGAGTATGGTGATCTGGTCGAAGGCGAATCCGTCGTAATTGTTGCAGGTTGTTCCCGAACCAAAGGTGAACCGGAAAAGCACCTGGGGTTTCCCGGCCAGGAACGGCATGGCATGGATGGCGGTAACCCAGCCATTGCTGCCCAGTCCGCCCAGGCAGTTGCCGGAAGTGGGTTGTATGTTTCCAGACCAGCCATCGTTCGGGTTGGCAAAGGAGGATAAGTTGATAATGCCCTGGTGATTGTACCAGTTGTTGTTGATGCAGTCTGACGGGTCGCTTTCTCTGCCAACGGTTGACCAGGAAGAGCCTCCATTGATGGAATACTGAAAATTTCCCCCGTCGTATAATTTCTCCGTTTCCCAGAAAATTTTAAACATGATCACGGGCAGTCCCACCGCGGAGAAATCAAAACACGGACTTTGCACAAAGGAACGCTCGCCGGCATTGTAAAAGGAATTGCCGGTTCCTCCGGTGATCCAGCATTTTAACCCGCTGGCCGCATTGGAAATTACGGGTTTTGCAGGCGTTCCCCAGGCCCAGTCATCGGCAATGCCTCCGGAAGTCCAACCACCGTTACTGCTTTCAAAATCTTCGTTGTACGGAAATGCAGAAACAGGAGAGGTGCATTGGGCCGATGAGGTTCCCCCCTGAAGCAGGAAGTAAAGAATAAAAAGCATAAAACAGAATGGCTTTTTATGCTGAGAAACCAATAGAAACAAGAAATTGCCCGTCATCAGTTTGAGAAATGTTTTGTGGGCATCGCAGGTGTTTGGAGGAAAGGGTCAGGGAGGTTATGGCTGCAATCAGAAACCGTGAACACAATCAGTACTGCCTTTCCGGAGTTCTTCTTCTTTCAGCGTGAGTTCCGCGGTGCTTGAAGTGGAGAAATTCACTCTTTAAGACTTAATTGCATTTGTCTTTTTTTCTGGTCTATCTGAATGATTTTCGCCTGGTAAGTTTCATCGGGTTTGAAAAAATCAAGAGCCGTTTGACCGTCCCTGACATCCTGCACATCGGAAACATGAATCAGTCCTTCCAGTCCGGGTTTTAATTCCAGGAAGGCGCCATAAGGTTTGACTTCGGTAACATGTCCAACTACGGTATCACCGGCATGGTAATGATGAATCAACGATTCCCAGGGGTGTGGATGCATCTGTCGCAGGCTGAATTTTAACTGATGCCCGGTTTCTTCCTTCCCGATCAGCTTTACTTTTATTTTTTGATTCACATGCAGGTGATCCTCCACTTCCTTTATCCGGCCATAGGTGATTTCACTGATATGCAGCAAACCGCTGATGGAACCAACCTGGATAAACGCACCGTACCGGGTTATACGAATCACCTTTCCTTCCAGTGTATCGCCTGTCCGGATACGGTTGAAGAAACGCAATTGGTTTTCGGTGAGTTTTTTTTCCATGAAATGGAAGGAGGAAATGCAAAGGTAAGGTTTTTGGGGAAAAGTTCAATCCTTGTTGAATTCCGTGATTGGCGGCCTGCCTGACCTTGCAGGCGCGTTTGCAACGGCAGGCAGGAGACGTCAGCAACGAACAGCCCATCAGGACGAGACGGAAAGCCTGCCTGGACCGCCGGCCACGGGCCATGTACTTGTTGCGTCAACTGCATGGGCGGTAGCCCGGCTGTTCTGAATAAAGATTTACATCCCCTTTTACTATATTGCACAAAAATAATTGGCGGTGCATCATATCCTGAACGATTTAAGGAAGGCCTCCCTGTTGGATGACGAAACCTGCAACCGGGTAACCGAAGCGGAAAAGCGGGAATTGTTTTCTGTTCACTGGCATATCCGGACCTTGTTATATTCAGGTGTGACACTTTTGGCTGGCGGAACCGGGATGCTGATTTATAAAAATATCGACACCATCGGTCATGCCCTGCTGATCACCTTAACCGGTTTGGCTGCTGCGGCCTGTCTTGTTTATTGTATTCTCAAGGCCAGGCCTTATTCCAAACAGAAGGTGGAATCTCCGGGAATGGTTTACGATTACATCCTGTTGCTGGGCTGTCTCCTTTTTCTTTCCTTTCTCGGCTACCTGCAATGGCAGTACACCCTTTTTGGAATCCGTTACGGACTGTCTGCTTTCATTCCTGCGTTGGTGCTGCTAACCGCGGCCTACCGTTTCGATCACCTGGGAGTGCTTGCCCTAGGCCTGACCCTGTTTTCATCCTGGCTGGGCATAACCATTACCCCGCTGGACATGCTGAGCGGAAATGATTTCGGATCCCTGCAGGTTATTTATACAGGTTTGGTTTTGTCTTTATTGTTTGGCGCTTGTGTTTATCTGCACCGGAAAAAGGAATTTAAAAAACATTTCGACTTCACCTATATGAACTTCGCCTCCCACCTGGCCGGTATTGCCTGCCTGGCCGGTTTATTTACGACGGGTTCATGGATCTGGTGGGGACTGTTAACGGCGGTTAGCATATTTTTTATATACCGGTATGCCATTACGGAACGCTCCTTTTATTTCATGCTGGTGGCATTGGTGTATGGTTATACCGGCGGAGCCTGGATCATCACGATCAGACTTTTTAAATGGTTGCCCGATATCTTATCCGTTTACCTCATCTTTATTTTTTACATCACATCCTGTATGATGCTGATACGTTTCCTTAAAAAAATAAGAAATGAATTCCGTCATGAAGACCTGGTATTACCGGAACAACATCCATAACCTTCTGGTCCTGGAGCAGGCAGGCAGCTGGTTTCGCAAGGGATTGATCAGCTCCGGGCAGTATTTCAGCATACACGCTGCCAGTCGTCCTGCATATAAGCGTTCCAACTTTTTTATAAGGGCCGGTATGTTTATTTTAACGGCGATCGCCTTTTCCGGCAGTTTTGGTTTATTCGGATTAATCCTGAATATTTTTGACGGGGAAACGGGAATGAAAGTAATGCTTTTGCTTGCTTCCGCCTTGAGTTTTTTTATCCTGCACATGTTCATCCGGGAAAAAGGACATTTTTGTACCGGAGTGGATGATGCCCTGTTATATTGCGGGTTGTTACTGCTGATCACCTTTATACAGCTCTCCTTTAATCATCTCAACGATGATTTTATATTGTTTTTATGCCTGAGTACATTCCCGGTTCTGTTGGCGGCATCGGTATTATTCATCGACCGCCTGTTATCCCTGCTGTCGTTTTTCTGCCTGCTCGCCATCATTTTTATTTTGGCCCTGAAAACCGGATCCATTGGCAGGATGTTGATGCCGTTTATCGTCATGTTTTTTTCTGCCGGGATTTATCTGTTGACCAGGAAAAAAAGCAAAGATGACAATCTGGTCCTTTGGAATGAATGTTTTAGTTACGTCAGTTATGCAGCCATGGCCGTGTTTTACCTGGCTGGAAATTATTTTGTGGTGAGGGAGGGTAATGCCCTTTTGCAGGGTGCAACTTTACAGGAAGGGGAGGACATTCCGATGGCGTTTATATTTTATGCCTGGACCTTTTTGTTGCCTGTTGCCTATTGCTGGGCGGGATTAAAAAGAAAGGAGTATGCTTTTCTGAATGCGGGTCTCCTGTTTGTTTTCGGCGCTGTTTTAACCCTGCGTTATTATTACTCCGTAGTCCCCCTGGAATGGGCGTTACTTGCCGGAGGACTTATTTTATTTTCCGGCAGCACCTGGGCCTGGTATTATCTTAAGGAACCGAAATATGGCATTACCTCAACGGAAGATTCCTATCAGGCATCCCTGTTGAAACTCGCTGCCGAATCACTCGTGATCGCCCAGACCTTCGGACATGATGCAGTTGTTAAAAAGGAAGGCACTGCGTTTGGAGACGGGGAGTTCGGAGGCGGGGGAGCGGGAGGAAAATACTGATCAGCTCATCAGGTCTCCGAACCAGCTTAGTAATGTGCCTGTGATATAACGGGACCCGGAATAGCGCCCTTTTTCATATCCCTTCCCACGATAAAACTGAACCAGCGGATATTTCATGCTATGATAAAATTTAGGTCTGACGCCGACGGCCAGGTAAAACAGGTTGCAGCATATTCCGCCAAATGCCGAGCCGGCAAAGATGCCGAGGAATTCGTTCCAGCCCGTTACGGAGAACAGGAAAAAGCCCCAAATTGAAAACCCTGCTTTCATAAAGGTTCCGATGTTGTGGTAATAGCGAGCCACTTCACTTCTCGGAACCAATATGATATGATCCTGGTAATAGGTGACGTGATGAGTTTCAGTTCCCGCCTCAATCTCGGCATGCATGGGCAATTTGTACGGATGCGGACCGGCTTCCTGTTTTTTCATATAGAAACAGTTGTTGGGAAGCACCCGGATATGAAGCGGTTCCGTCCGGTAAACTTCATTGTGGATCCGGATGGTGGCGCTTTCAATTACCCGGTCACCGCTGAACAGCGGATTCAGTATATATTCCAGGCTGGTTTCCTTTACCTCCAAACCGTCAATCACCACTTTGCGGAAATCAACGAAAGGTTTGCCGGTGATAAAAAATCCCTGTAAGGAGGGTTTCTGGAAAAAACGGCCTTCACCCGTATAGGTAAATGTGATCTTCAGTTCTTCGTTCAGTTTTAATGAATCGGTATCGGTATGTACAATAAAGTAGTGGCGGACCTGTTGAAAATAACTAAATGAAAAATTCCAGTTTTTGGCGGCATCGTATTGCTTTCTTTTTTCCGCATCCGATAATACCTGGTAAGCTTCCTGTATTTCTTTAAACAGTTCTTCCGAATGCCTGTCACCCTGATTTTTATCCGGGTGGTGTTTCATGGCCAATGCCCGGTAAGCATGCCTGATGTCTGCCGGTGCGGCCGAACGTTCCACCCCGAGAATGAGGTAATAATTTTTTTCTGATACCGGCATAGGCTGCTGCTCCAAAGGTACCGGTTTTTTGTCAGGGGAAAAAGGGACCTCCTTCCTGGCCATTTTTCCGGTATCGTATTGAAAATTGATCTGCGATGCCCGGAACCGTCCTGAGTTTTTATTTTCCTCGTTAAAAAACGTAGGTTTGCCTGGAAAATTGAAGGGTAATGCTGCAAATGAAGCAATTTAAATTTCACTTCCTGACGGTTATCGCGCTGGTCACCCCATTCAAGCTTTATGCCCGGGATCATGCAGGTTCCAACAAATCGCTTACCTGGGAACAGGTTATCCGTGAATACCAGGTCCTCGATGCAAAGTATCCCCAGGCCGCATTGTTACCCGGGGGCATGACCGATATCGGCAAACCCCTGCATCTCTTTGTCATTTCTGCCGATCTGGATTTTAACCCGGTCTCCATTCATAAAAAGGGGAAAGCTGTTTTCTTCATCAACAATGCCATTCATCCCGGGGAGCCCGATGGCGTAGACGCCTCCCTGGAACTGGCCAGGGAAGTACTCGGGAGCGGGCGGTATGATTCCCTGCTGCGTCACGTGGTCATCTGCATCATTCCCGTCTATAATATTGACGGTGCCCTGAACAGGGGTTGCTGTCACCGGGTCAACCAGGAAGGTCCGGAAGAATATGGTTTCCGGGCCAATGCACGCAACCTGGATCTTAACCGGGATTATATCAAGGCCGATGCGCAGAATACCCGGTCGTTCATTTCCCTGTTCCGGAAGTGGGACCCGGATGTGTATGCCGACACCCATGTCAGCGATGGAGCCGATTACCAGTACACCATGACCCTGATTTCCTCCCAGCACAATAAATTGTTCCCCGTGATGGGCGCTTATATGAAGGATAAAATGACGCCCGGGCTGATGGCCATGATGAAGTCCCTGGGGACTGAAATCTGCCCTTACGTGAGCACGAGAAGGGAGACGCCTGATGATGGGCTGGAAGCCTTCCTGGAAACACCCCGTTTTGGTACGGGTTATGCGGCCTTGTTTAACACCCTCGGATTTGTTTTGGAATCGCATATGCTCAAACCCTTTCCCCTTCGTATGGAAGCGACCCGTCAGCTCCTGCATGTGATGCTTGCCTATACGGCCAGCCATGCCGCCGAAATCATCCGGATTAGAATGGAATCCAATCTGGAATGTTCCCGCAAGGCTGAATTTCCGCTGGAGTGGAAACTGGATACCAGTCAATATGAAATGATCAGTTTCAGGGGGTATGAAGCAAAGCACCTGACCAGCGAAGTTACCGGCCTGCCACGGTTATGGTATGACCGTTCGGCACCTTATGAAAAACCAATCCCTTATTACAATACCTGCACCTATACCCGCAGCGTGGACAGACCCGCGTACTATGTCCTTCCCCAGGCCTGGCAGGAAGTGGCCGATCGACTGAAATGGAACCGGATCAACATGATCCCACTGAAAAAAGATACCAGTATCCAGGTGGAGGTATACACCATAACCGATTACCAGACCACCGGGCAGCCGTATGAAGGACATTATCTGCATTCCCGTGTGAACTACAGGACGGATAAAACGGAGCGGAAATTTTACAAAGGCGACTGGCTCATTCCTGTTAACCAATACGCTAACCGTTACATAGTGGAAACGCTGGAACCCGGAGGAACCGATTCCTTTTTTGCATGGGGATTTTTTGATTCCATGTTGCAGCAGAAGGAATGGTTTTCCGATTACGTATTCGAGGAAAAAGCCCTTGAACTGCTCAAAAACCGGCCGGAGCTGAAGGAGGAGTTTGAAAAACGAAAGGCTGCCGATCAGGCATTCGCCTCCGACCACTGGGCCCAGTTGTTATACCTTTATAAACAGTCTCCGTATTTCGAAAAAACCCTGAATCAATACCCGGTATACCGGATCAACCGGTAGTCCGGATACTCACTCTTGCCCTGATAAAAAATCATGAAAATTTTAATAACCGGCAGTAACGGCCTGCTTGGACAAAAACTGATTTACCTGATGCGCAGCCGTTCCGGCGTTGACCTGATCGCCACGTCCAGGGGTGAAAACCGGACCAGGGAAAAAACCGGGTATCGTTATTTCCCGCTGGACATCACGGATGAAAAATCCGTCAACGCACTGCTGGATGAAGTGCACCCTGATTGCATCATCAACACCGCGGCCATGACAAACGTGGATCAGTGCGAAATTCACCGGGAAGCCTGCAGGAAACTGAATGTGGATGCCGTATCCTTCCTGGTCAGTTGGTCGGAGAAAAACGGAGCCCACCTCGTACACCTCTCCACCGACTTTGTGTTTGACGGGGAACGAGGCCCTTACCGGGAAGAGGATGAACCCAATCCCCTCAGCTACTATGCCTGGAGCAAACTGGAATCCGAGAGGATACTTCAACGCAGCCTGGCCTCCTGGGCTGTCTTGCGAACCATTATTATTTATGGCGTGGTGGATGATGAACAGCGTTCCAATGTGGTTCTTTGGACGAAAAATTCCCTGGAACAGCATAAAACCATCCATGTCATCACCGACCAGCACCGCTCACCCACCCTTGCAGAGGATCTGGCCAAAGCCTGTGAAACGGCTGCAATGAAACGGGCTACCGGTATCTTTCATGTCTGTGGCAGGGAGTTCATGAGTATCCTTGAGCTTGTTTACAGGGTGGCAGATTTCTTCAAACTCGACAAGTCGTATATCCATCCAGTTACCTCGGCCGAACTCAACCAGCCTGCCAGGCGTCCTCTCCGGACCGGCTTCATTCTCGATAAGGCCATCCGGGAGCTGGACTACAAACCTCATTCCCTGGCAGAAGGCCTTGAACTTGTTAAAAAACAACTCGAAGAAAAGGGCAGGTGATTCCGGATCCGCCACATCCAGTGGCTTTGCCGGCGGGGTCTTCTGACGACAGGATACGGATGTTTGTGAAAAAGTATTCATGCATTCATCAAACTTCCTTTACCGGTTCCCTGAAATTTTATAATTTTGAAGCTATGAAAAGAATCATCCTCTGCGGTACATCACTGATTTGCCTTTTTCTGAACGGTTTTCCTCCCGTTTTGGCGCAGGAAGACAACACGGAAGAAGATTTCAGCGAAACCACCAGTCTCACCGGCATCAAGGGATTTCATGTCGGCTTTTACCTGGGAGCCAACTTTGCCAATAATGAAACTGCCCGTATTTATGACGGCTATGGTTTCGATTATGCGGGCAACAAAAACACGTTTGAAAACAGTTACATGTTCCGGAAATTGTATATTGAAAACGGAGGCTTCAACGGGCAGCAGGACCGTATTGCGGAACAATTAAAGGTGAACCACGAGGACTGGTATTTTAATGAGGATGATATGCCGTCCAATATCCGGTACAAACCGTCCTTTTTGCTTGGTCTGCATCTGAATTACGGCATCAGTAAGAGGGAGGCCATTCTTTTCAACCTCAACTTTTCACAGATTTCCGTAACCGGCAATTTTACACTGAATATCGTTCCGCCATCGGGTTCCAATCAGTTGTACCCGAGCATCCGGCATTTTCCGCTGCTGGGCAAGGAGCAGCGGATGATGTTCCAGCTGGGATACAGCCGTATTTTCGGAAATCACAAATTTATCAATTTCATGGCCGAGGCCGGCCTGACCATGAATTACGCCAAGGTGCTGAAGAATTTTATATATGTTGAAAACCTGAAAATGGACCTGATGAGTTTCACCAACTTTGGAGGCTACAATTATACGGAACCGGAATATTACAGGGGCGTAGGATTCGGGGCTTTTGCAGGCCTTGGGCTGTGCTTCCGGCTAAATGCAAAATATACGGCAACCTTATTATACTCGCCTTCCTACGAAAAATACAAGATAGGAATTAATCCGGGAGCCGGGTTACAACATGCGGCCGGGTTGCGTGTTTATTACCTGCTCTGATTTTTATAACCGGCAAGGCCTGTGTCCTGAAACCTTTTGTGCAGGACTTTCCATTCATTTTACGGATTCATCAAATGCTGATGACGCTTTTTATTCGGCTCCGATGCCGTGGCAGTTTTTGTATTTCTTGCCGCTGCCGCACGGACAGGGATCATTTCTGCCGATCTTTTGTTCCACGCGAACGGGTTGAACACGGGGCGGGGGAGGTGCTGTGGCTGTCTGGCTGCCCCCACCGGGAGATACCGACGGTGGACTGCCTGCTTCAGCATGGGAAGTCCGCAGTTTGCTCATATCAGTACGCTGGGGCGGACGTGCTTCCCGAACATTCGAGGATTCCTGCACGGCTATAAAGCCCTTGAAAAGGAAGGACAGGATATCCTTGTTGACCCGTTCAATCATTTGTTTGAAAAGTTCGAAAGATTCAAACTTGTAAATCAGCAAAGGATCTTTTTGTTCGTATACGGCATTCTGAACGGAAGTGCGCAGGTCGTCCATCTCGCGCAGGTGTTCTTTCCACGCATCATCAATCAGGGCCAGGGTCACGCTGCGTTCAAAAGCGGCAATCAGTTCCATGCCCCTGGTTTCATAGGCTTTTTTCAACCCGGCAATCACCTGTATGGTTTTATGGCCGTCGGAGAAGGGAACGACTATGTTTTCAATGGTGTTTCCCTGGTTGACAAACACCTCATTGATGACAGGGAAAGCCTTTTCCGCAATCATTTTTGCTTTCGCCCGGTAGTGCTCGTGGGCTTTTTCAAAAACAAGGTTAACCAGGTCATCCGTTTTCATCTGGGTGAAGGATTTCTCATCCACCGGACATTCCACCCCGAAATAGCGGATCAGGTCCAGCTTAAATTCAGTGAAACTGTTTTCCGGCTGGCTGGCATTGACAAGCGCTTCACTTACGTCAAACTGCATATTAAGCAGATCAAGGGATAAACGTTCTCCGAACAAGGCGTGCCGCCGTTTTTTATAAATGACCTCCCGCTGGGCATTCATCACATCATCGTACTCCAGCAGTCTTTTTCGAATACCGAAATTGTTTTCTTCCACTTTTTTCTGAGCCCTTTCAATGGAATTGGATATCATCCGGTGCTGGATGACTTCGCCTTCCTTATGACCCATACGGTCCATGAGTTTGGCTATTCGTTCGCTGCCAAAGAGACGCATGAGGTTATCATCGAGGGACACAAAAAACTGGGAAGAACCCGGATCGCCCTGCCGTCCCGAACGTCCGCGCAACTGGCGGTCGACACGCCGGCTTTCATGCCTTTCCGTACCCACGATGGCCAGTCCGCCGGCCTCCTTCACACCGGTACCCAGCTTGATGTCTGTTCCGCGACCTGCCATGTTGGTGGCAATGGTTACCGTTCCGGCCTGCCCGGCTTCGGCAACAATTTCAGCTTCACGCTGATGAAGTTTGGCGTTGAGGACATTGTGTTTGATGGTCCGTAACTTGAGCATGCGGCTCAGCAGTTCCGAAACCTCCACCGAAGTGGTACCCACCAGCACCGGCCTTCCGGCCTTGGTGAGGGAAACGATTTCCTCAATAACAGCATTGTATTTTTCACGCACGGTTTTATAAACGAGGTCGTCCCGGTCATCCCGGACAACCTTGCGGTGGGTAGGTATGGTGACCACGTCCAGTTTATAGATGGACCAGAATTCACCGGCTTCCGTTTCAGCCGTACCGGTCATACCGGCCAGTTTATGATACATCCGGAAGTAGTTCTGCAGGGTAACCGTGGCATAAGTCTGGGTAACGGCCTCGATCTTGACATTTTCCTTTGCTTCAATTGCCTGGTGCAAACCGTCGGAATACCTGCGGCCCTCCAGCACACGGCCGGTCTGTTCATCCACGATTTTAATCTTTCCGTCTGCAATGATGTATTCCACATCGATCTCAAACAAGGTATAGGCCTTGAGCAGCTGGTTGATCGTATGAATACGTTCCGACTTGATGGAAAAATCACGCATGAGCTGGTCTTTCCTTTCCAGTTTTTCGGTATCACTGCCGGCGGATTTTTCTATTTCACTGATGGCGGCCCCGACATCGGGCATCACAAAAAAGCCGGGATCCTCGCTTTTAGACGTGATGTGTTCGATTCCTTTTTCGGTCAGTTCAATCTGGTTGTTTTTTTCATCGATGACGAAATACAATTCAGCATCGGCTTTATGCATTTCCTTCTGCTGATCCTGGAGGTAAAAATTTTCTGTTTTCTGAAGGAGGGCGCGTACACCCGGTTCTCCCAGGAATTTTATCAGGGCCTTGTTTTTGGGAAGTCCACGATGAGCCCGGAAAAGAGGTAAGCCGGCTTCTTCGCTCTTGCCTTCGGCAAATTTCTTCTTGGCATCGGCCAGTATGGTGTTGATGTAGTTCCGTTGAACAGTCACCAGGCCCTCCACCTTGGGTTTGAGGGCAAAGAATTCATGGATATCGCCCTTGGGTGTCGGACCGGAAATAATGAGCGGTGTCCGGGCATCATCGATAAGCACACTGTCCACCTCATCCACAATGGCATAATGATGTTCACGCTGAACCATGTCTTCCGGGTTGCGGGCCATGTTATCGCGCAGGTAGTCGAAACCGAACTCGTTGTTTGTGCCATAGGTGATATCGGCGAGGTAAGCATTCCGCCGGGCAACGGAATTGGGCTCATGTTTGTCGATGCAGTCAACAGTCAGGCCGAGAAATTCAAACAGGGGACCGTTCCATTCACTGTCGCGTTTGGCCAGGTAATCGTTTACAGTAACCACATGCACCCCTCTTCCGGCCAGGGCATTCAGGTAAATGGGCAGGGTGGCGACCAGCGTTTTTCCTTCACCGGTGGCCATCTCGGCAATTTTACCCTGGTGCAGCACCGTGCCGCCGATGAGCTGCACATCATAATGAATCATGTTCCAGGTCACCTCATTGCCTGCGGCCAGCCATTTATTTGCGTATATGGCCTGCCCGTCTGAAATGGTCACGTTGCTTTTTTTCGCGGCCAGGTCCCTGTCGTGATCTGTTGCCGTAACGGAAAGTGATTCCTGTTCCGTAAACCGCCGGGCCGTTTCCTTGACCACGGCAAAGGCTTCAGGCAGCAATTGCAGCAGGATCTCCTCAATTTTGCTGTTCCGGGTCTTCTTCAGCGTGTCGATCTCCGTATAGATGGCTTCCTTATTGGAGGCATCCATATCCGGATCGGATTCCACGCGTTCGGAGAGTTCGGACAGGGTGGCAACCGTTTCCGCCAGATGTGCCTGTATGGTTTCCTTAAAACTGACGGTCCGGGCCCGCAGTTCATCATTCGACAGGGTGGACAGGGAGTTGTATATGTCCAGAACGGACGGAACATAAGGACTGAGTTCCTTCAGATCGCGATCGGCTTTGGATCCGAAAACCCTGGTAAGTGTTTTATTGAGAAAGTCTAACATGGCAAATGATTATCCTGCTATTTGGGTAATGAAAGACCACAAATGTAGGTTTTTTTTCGGGAAAGAAAGACCATGGGAAGGTCGCAGGGATTACTGAGCTCCGTAAGCAAACTCCGGAAGGGGATGGAGGAAATATGGTTTGCCGGCGGTTAATTTTGCATTCATTAATTTTCGGAACCGGATCATCGGGCCGATTTCAATTATTGATAAAGAACAGGTTTCCGTGAAAAAAAACAAAATGATGGTCATGGCCGGTCATGGCTGCAGCATAATCAAATAGTACCCTTTTAAACCTCCTGGCTTTGGCCGTAAACTGCTGATTTACCCAGGCGAAACTTTCAATCCAAATCCCCTTCCCGGTTATTGCCTGGAGGCATTTTTTTCCATGGCATGCAACTGTTTTGCTGGTTTCTCCATGTCATTTGAAAACGGGAGACTTCCATTCGGATCCGGTTTGAATCAATGAGACTATCGTTTCAGAAGCTCCAGAGGAGCGAACTGAAGCGATTTAGTCGAATTGATCCCGATGGCTTTGTCCTTCGGGATCTTAGGGTTTTATTCCCCGCCGCTTGCGGCGAACAAATAAAATTTTCCATGTTGATACCTCGCAGCTTGCAGCGAGGAGGTTCATTCCGGGTTTGGTTCATTCGTTGCGACCGTACTTTTGACGCCGCTGGTCAAAACGAGTTTGTCCTGCTGTTCAATTGTATTTCCGGGGTTTCTTTCATTCCGTTAATATCCATCAGCGAAACCGTTTGGATGAGTCATTTTCAAAATTGATCAACAGGTGCATCAAGCATGCCTCTGGTCATTCAGGAAGGAAAATTATACCTCACTTCTTCCAGGTAAAGTCCGCAGGCGTCCATGGAAACGCCTGCTTTTTTCCGGTCACCGCTGTTCAGGATGGTAATAAATTCGTCCAGGGTGATTTTTCCCTCCCCGGCCTGCAGCATGGTTCCGACAAGTGAGCGCACCATGCCCCTGAGAAAACGGTCGGCTTTGATATGAAAAATCAAACCCCCGTTTTGTTCCATCCAGTATGCCTCCATGATGTTGCAAATGTTGGTTTTGACCTGTGTCCTGCTCTTGCTGAAGGATGAAAAGTCACGGAAAGAAGGCAACAAGCGGGCTGTTTCCTGAAGTTTTGATAAATCGGGTCTGTAATGAATCCAGCTGGAACGGTTCCATAAAAATGGATCTTTCTGAAAGTGAATGTAATACCGGTAGGTTCTGGAAATGGCATCAAAGCGGGCATGCAGCTCTTCAGGAACGAAAAAAAAGCGGGTAATGGCAATGTCTTTTGGCAACAATCCGTTCAACCGGTGTACGACATTCCCGGTATCCTCTACGGGGCCCGGAAGATCCAGGTGTGCAAAGAACTGCCGGGCATGCACCCCGGTGTCGGTGCGGCCGCAGCCCAGGGTTTCCACAGGATGTCTGAAAAGCATGGTGAGCCCTTCATTCACCACCTGCTGCACCCCCCTGGCATTTTTCTGGATCTGCCAGCCATGGTAATGGGTGCCTTCATACTTTAACTCAATAAAATAGCGGGGCATATTCGGTTATCTTTGCGGGGCGAAAATAGCCATAATCAACAGTAATCAGTAAGAAGTTGAGAAATGGAAGCCCGTTACTGATGTTCAGCTTATCCGGGATGTTTTCAATTCCCGGAACCTGCCTTCTCTTTAAGTGACCCTCAGCGCAATAGCCTGGAATCAGGTGTATGGAGGATTAAAGTAGTATGCTATTGTACCAGTGAACACTTAGCGATTTCCTGTAAACCAAGGGCAAATCTCTTTTCAGTTAAATACATGTTAATTTCATAAATTTTTCACCAAAAAAAATTTAAACTTGCACTCCCGAAATCAGGGAGGGTATAATCATATTCACTTAAAATCTGAACAATACGGATGATAACCGACATCAAAGAGATCAATGAAAAGATACAGCGCGACAGCGCTTTCATCGATTTGCTCAACATGGAGATGGGCAAGAGCATTGTGGGCCAGAAATACATGGTGGAGCGCTTGCTGATCGGGCTCCTTTCCAACGGTCACCTGTTGCTGGAGGGGGTGCCCGGTTTGGCCAAGACCCTGGCCATCAAATCGCTGGCAACGGCCATTGATGCCAAATTCAGCCGGCTGCAATTCACTCCCGACCTGCTTCCGGCCGATCTGATCGGTACCCTGATTTACAATCAGCGAAAGGAAGAATTTATTGTCCGCAAGGGACCCCTCTTTGCGAATTTCATCCTGGCCGATGAAATCAACAGGGCTCCGGCCAAGGTGCAAAGCGCTTTGCTGGAGGCCATGCAGGAAAAGCAGGTAACCATCGGGGATGAAACCTTTAAACTGGCCGAGCCTTTCCTGGTGCTGGCTACCCAGAATCCCATCGAACAGGAGGGCACCTATCCTTTGCCGGAAGCCCAGCTCGACCGGTTTATGCTCAAGGTGGTCATCGGTTATCCCAGCCGGGAGGATGAAAAGCTCATCATTCGCCAGAACCTGAATGAAAACACACCGAAACTCAACCCTATCCTTAAAACCGAAGAGATACTCAAAGCCCGGCATTCGGTCAGGGAGGTTTACATGGACGAAAAAATAGAGAAATATATCATTGATATCGTTTTTGCCTCCCGCTTCCCGAAAGAATATAAGCTGGATAAATTATCCCAGCTGCTCAGTTACGGGGGGTCGCCCCGTGCCAGCATCAACCTGGCCCTGGCCTCCAAAGCCTATGCATTTATCAAACGCAGGGGATATGTGATACCGGAAGATGTCAGGGCCATTTGTCATGACGTGATGCGTCACCGTATAGGCCTTACCTATGAAGCCGAAGCGGAGAACATCACCCAGGAACACATCATCAATGAAATTCTCAACGCTGTTGAAGTTCCTTAAATCAGCAGACAGCCGGAGTTCAGTTCAACGTCACTTCATAAAGCCAATATGGAAACCAGCGAACTGCTGAAGAAGGTACGCAAGATCGAGATCAAAACCCGGGGACTTTCCAACCAGATTTTCTCAGGAGAGTACCACAGTGCTTTTAAGGGACGGGGTATGGCTTTCAGCGAGGTGCGGGAATATATTCCGGGCGATGATATCCGCAGCATTGACTGGAATGTCACGGCCAGGCTCAATCACCCCTATGTGAAAGTGTTTGAAGAAGAGCGTGAACTGACGGTTATGCTGCTGGTCGATATCAGCGGTTCGGGTGATTTTGGCACGTCCGTGCAGTTTAAACGGGAACTGATCACCGAACTTTGTGCCGTACTTTCCTTTTCCGCCATACAAAACAATGATAAGATCGGAGTGATCTTTTTTTCCGACCAGATCGAAAAGTTTATCCCTCCAAAAAAAGGAAAATCACATATCCTGAGGATCATCCGGGAACTTATCGAGTTTGAACCGGAACACCGGCAAACCGATATCGGAGAAGCCTTGCGATATTTTACCAACGTCATCAAGAAGAAGAGCATCGCCTTTGTCATTTCGGACTTCATGGACTTCTCCAAAGACCCCACCCGTTTTGAAGATGCCCTGAAAATTGCCGCTAAAAAGCACGACCTCGTGGGAATGAAAATTTATGATGAGCGGGAAACGGTGCTGCCCGATATGGGACTGGTTCGTATGAAGGATTCGGAAACCGGTACCGTCAGATGGATCGATACGTCCAACGGGAAGGCAAGACATGATTTTGCCGAATGGTGGAGAAAACGGGAAAAGTACCTGTCCGATTTATTCATCCGCTCCGGGGTGCAGTTCGTGCGCCTGCGCACCGATCAGAATTACGTACAGCCATTGATGACTTTTTTTAAAAGCAGGGGAAAACGTTGATGCATATGATCGGGCCGAAGAATTTTCATTCAGTTTTTCATGCTGTTTTGTATCTGGCCGCCGGGTGGGTTGCTTTCATTTTATTACCGGCCATTTCCTTTGCCCAGGGTATTTCGGCCACCGCTACTTCCGATACCACCACCATCCTGATCGGGCAGCAGTTCAACCTGAAACTGGAACTGACCCATCCTAAAAATCAATCCATTAACTGGATCGACATTCCCGATACGCTGGGTAAACTGGAAATCGTTTCCAAATCAAAAATCGATACGCTTCCTGTCAATGGCGCCCTGTTAAGCCGGAGGCAGACCCTGACGTTCACCTGTTTTGACACCGGTTATTACGTGATTCCGCCCTTCGTTTTTGCCTACCGGCAGTCCCCGGATACTGCTACCCTGCTGGCGGAAACGAGGCCACTGCTGGTTACCGTGAATACCATACCGGTGGATACCACCAAAGCCATCCGGGACATCAAGGGTCCCGTTGAGGTGCCCTGGACCCTGTCGGACTTTTTACCGTATATAGGTGCCGTTATCCTGGCCGCCCTCCTCATCTGGCTGATCCTTTACCTGCGCAAGAAATTCAAAAAGGAAAAGGTGATAACGGCACCGGTAATACCTGCGCGTCCCGCTCATGAAATCGCCCTGGAAGAATTGAAAAAACTGGAAGATGAAAAAATCTGGCAGCAGGGCGACATGAAGCAGTATCATACCCGGCTGACAGACATTCTCCGGGCCTATATCGAGAACCGCTGGCAACTTCCGGCCATGGAACAAACCACCGATGAAATTCTGGGTGGTTTTACAAAGGGCATGTTAACGGCTGATCTGTATGAGAAAATGCGGATCACCCTTCAGGCTGCCGACCTGGTCAAGTTTGCCAAACTTCAGCCTGTTGCCTATGAAAACGAACAGAGCATGGCCTTTGCTGTCGAGATTGTGAAACTGACAGCCAAAACACCTATGTCGGCTCAGGAAGCCAGGGAGGCAGCGACATGATGAAGGATATTGTATTTGCAAGACCGGAGGCTTTCTACCTGTTTATTCTGCTTCCGCTGATGCTCCTATGGCAATGGAGGGTGTTACGCGCCAAACGCACCAACCTTACCATTTCGAGTACCCAGCCTTTTGCCGGCTACAGGCTGACCCCCAGGCAAAAGTTCGGCTGGACACCGTTGTTGCTCCGACTGCTTTGCGTCAGCGCCATTATCGTGGCCCTTGCCCGTCCACAGTCCAGTTCCAAAGGACAAAATGTAACCACCGAAGGCATCAGCATCGTGATGGCCCTGGATGTTTCAAGCAGCATGCTGGCCGAGGACCTGAAACCCAACCGCATCGATGCTGCAAAAAAAGTTGCGCTGGAGTTTATCGATGGCCGCCCCACCGATCTGATGGGTATGGTGATCTTCAGCGGGGAAAGTTTCACCCAATGTCCCATCACCAGCGATCACGCCGTATTAAAGAACATGATGGGCCAGATTAAAAGCGGTGTCCTGGTGGACGGTACGGCCATCGGGGAAGGTTTGGCCACAGCCATATCCCGGATCAAGGACAGCAAATCCAAAAGCAAGGTCATTATCCTTCTTACGGACGGAGTCAGCAATGCGGGAGCCATTTCACCCCTTACGGCAGGCCAGATCGCCAAAACTTTTGGCATCCGTGTCTACACCATCGGGGTTGGGAGCATGGGTACAGCGCCTTATCCCTTTCGTACACCTTTTGGCATACAGTATCAGAACGTGGAAGTTCAGATTGATGAGGCCGTTATGAAACAAATTTCCGCAGACACGGATGGAAAATACTTTCGTGCCACGAGCACCAATAAGTTAAAGGCCATTTATGCCGAAATCGATAAAATGGAAAAAACAAAAATCCAGGTTACAGAGTTCAGGAGGCATAGTGAAGAGTTTCTGCCCTGGGCGCTGGCAGCCGGTTTGTTCTTTATTTTGGAATTAGTATTAAGGTTTACATTACTTAAGAGTATTCCGTAACAGGAGTATGGAAGGTTTCGGATGTTCGGAAGGCTGAAATGTTTGGTGGGTTCTAAAAATAAAAATGATTGAAAAATTGTTGTTCCATATCATGGGGTGAATTCCCCGCTGACTGCGTCGGAATAGTTCATAATACCTCGCTTCGGTCGGACCAGGATAACAACTTTACCCGGAAGGAAAGGGATTGTTTTCAACAGCCTGTTTCCTTCCGTGTTAAACAAAAAAATGGAAATTTCAAACAAAGAAAATGTTTCGGTTAGCCCATAAGGAATTCCTTTACTTGTTTGCACTGGTACCTGTATTCATCTTCCTTTTCTGGTGGATGTGGAGCCGGAAGAAAGCGGCGCTGAAAAAATTCGGACAGGTTTTACTGGTTCAAAAACTCGTGGCCGGTACTTCACAGGCAAAACCCCTGCTCAAATTTATTTTCATGATGCTGGCCCTGGTATTTCTGATCGCCGGAATCGTCGACCCCCAGGTGGGTTCGAGACTGGAGGAGGTGAAAAGGAGCGGACTCGATATCATGATTGCGCTGGATGTGTCGAACAGCATGAAGGCCGAGGATATACGACCGAACAGGCTGGAACGCAGCAAACAGGCTATTTCCCATTTTATTGACAGGCTGAAGGGTGACCGTATCGGTCTCGTTGTGTTTGCAGGAGAGGCCTATGTACAATTGCCCATCACAACGGATTACGGTGCAGCCAAGTTATTTCTTTCCACCATCGACAACGATATTGTTCCCACCCAGGGTACGGCCATCGGCAAAGCCATTGATATGGCCGCATCTTCTTTTAACGACAGCACCAGGCAGCACAATGCCATCATCGTGATTACGGATGGTGAGAACCATGAGGACGATGCCATGGAAGCTGCCAAAAAGGCAAGGGAAGCCGGCATCAGGATTTTTGCCATTGGCATGGGATCGTCTGCGGGCGCACCGATTCCGGTTATGAATAACAACACACGGGTGGGTTTTAAGCAGGATGAAAACGGGCAGACCGTTATTTCCAAACTCAACGAACTGGCACTGGCCCAGGTAGCCGATGCCGGAGGTGGCAAGTTCGTTCGGGCCACCAACAGCGATGACGGAATGGGAATCATTATGAAGGAACTGGAAACCATGCAGAAAAAGGAGTTCAGTTCCAAAATGTTCACGGATTACGAGGACCAGTTCCAGTATTTCCTGGCCGCAGCCTTGTTGTTTTTGCTGATGGATTTCGTACTTTCGGAGAGAAAAAGTAAGTGGATTGCACGTTTGAATTTATTCGGAGAACCAAAAAAATGAAAAAGACAGCAGGCCTGTTGTTGTTCTGTTTCCTGTCCCTGCTGGTGCAGGCACAGACGGAGCGTTCCCTCATCCGGAAAGGCAATGACCATTATAAATCGGGTAAATTCCAGGATGCTGAATTGAATTACAGGAAATCCCTGGATAAAAACAATAAGTCGGAGGTCGGACATTACAACCTGGGTGATGCCTTATACAGGCAGCAGAAATTTGAAGAGGCAGCCGAGCAGTTTAAAAATAATACGGCCCAGCCGGGTATCAGCAGGCAGCAGCAGCGCGATGCCAATTATAATCTCGGGAACTCCCTGTTAAAGGGAGAAAAATATGAAGAGAGCATAGAGGCCTACAAGAAGGCCTTGAAATCCGACCCAAAGGATGAGAATGCACGTTATAACCTGGCTTATGCACAAAGCAAATTGCTA
>CAYWHE010000040.1:0-23298 GCA_964458125.1 uncultured Flavobacteriaceae bacterium
GGTTTAAACAGCGTGTAATCCTTCACTTCCTGGGGAAACAGGTAAACACCGCTGATAGCATCAGGGTCCTTTTTCCGGCAGCCGGCAAAGGAGATGAAAAGCAGGAATAAAAGAAATTTTTTCATACCGGTTGATAACCTTTCATGTACCGTTGTAATGTAGGGATAATTTCAAGGCTCATCGTATACAGTGTGAATTTTTTTCGCTAGTATTCAATTCGACTTGACTTTTACTTCGGACGTGGCCCTTGTAAAAGTCGTAGTCGAATGAATCCTGGTATTGTATCAAAAAGTTTTCCGGACAATAATGAAATCTGTCCACATTTTATTTGAATGGATTCGCCGGTTAAAAAGGCTATGCTCGCCAAAATAAAAAGTGAAAAATGACTTGAAATTTTCAAATTTGCAAAAATCCCTTCAAGTTTTAACCTGATTTTAAACCTGCCCGGCATGAAAAAAAGTCTACAACCATGGATGGAATCTGTTGTTCCCGCAATGTTTTCCGGAATCAAATTTACCTTTTGTAAAACGCTCTTTACCGCAGCATTTATTTTAGTTTCATGCAGCTTGCTGGCGCAAACTTTTCCGCCTCCCGGTTCGTGTACCTCCAAGGACCTGGAGCTTGTCGGAGCTGCTTTACCCGGTGTTGCGCCTTGTAATTCCTGTGTTTCAGGGTCCCAGGTTACCAGAACTCTTTATTTAACAATCAATAATAAAACCGGATCCACCCGGACATCATTTGCATACTGGGGTACATTGGAAGTATATAATGATGACGGAACGCTTGATTCCCTTCATTCTGGTCCATTCTCCGGTTGCGTAGGTCCTATTCCGGCAAATACGACCACTTCTGTCCCGAATACAAGCATAACTTATATCTGTGGTCAGTCCTTAAAACTGATAAATTTATACCTGGCCTGGACGGATGCCTCACCCAATAGTACCTGTGCCACGCTACTGGGCAGTACTTCCACCATCAATCCCAAATGCGGTACATTGCCTGAACTGTCCATAAATGCAGGTGTTAATGCGATTGCGGCTGTAACGGATGCAACCTGTACATCAAACGGATCCATTTTGGTTACACCAAACGGAGGAACTCCACCATACAGTGTGACTATCGGGCCCGTTAATTTTTCAAACGTAACCACATCAGCTGATTTTCCAAACCTGAGTCCGGGTAACTATACGGTCACTGTTACTGATGCCAACGGGTGTACGGTTACGAAGGTCCGGACCGTCACGATGGTATCGGTTACCCCGCCTTCACCCGTTAGCGGAGGGGATCAAACCGTTTGTGCATTAACTCCGTTACAAACGCTCACTGCAACGGCAACAGGAAGTTCGGTGACCTGGTATGATGCGGCAATCAATGGTAATTTGGTGGCCAGCCCGGTATGGAATGCAGTAGGAACGGTTACCTATTATGCCCAGTCGGCCGTTGGAACCTGTGTCAGTGCCAGAACACCTGTTTCCCTTACCATCAACCCGACACCGGCTGTTCCGGTAAGCGGGGGTAATCAGGTGGTATGTGAACTGTCGCCAATTCAAACCCTGACTGCTGCTGCAACCGGCACTTCCGTTACCTGGTATGATGCCTCCAGCAATGGCAATTTGATCGTAAACCCAATCTTAAGTTCCGTTGGAACGGTAACCTATTATGCTCAGTCAACACTGGGATCCTGTTCAAGTGAAAGAACGGCCGTAAGTTTAACGATCAATGCCACGCCTGCAGCACCTGTCAGCGGGGGTAATCAGGTACAGTGCGAGCAATCTCCGATACAAACGCTTACAGCGACGGCTACCGGAGTTTCGGTTTCCTGGTACACGGCTTCCAGCGGAGGAAGCCTGGTGGCAAATCCGGTTTGGAGTGCAGTGGGTTCCAAAACCTATTATGCGCAGAGCAAACTTGGTACTTGCAAAAGTCTGACGCGGACGCCGGTAAAACTGACAATAAATCCAACTCCGGCACAACCGGTAAGCGGAGGTGATCAGGCGGAATGTAAGCAGACTCCTATTCAAACATTGACTGCAACAGCAACAGGCCCGAATGTGACCTGGTATAATGCCTTAACTGGTGGCACCCTGATTGCTAATCCAATTTTACATAGTGTTGGTACCAAAGTATTTTATGCGCAGTCAAGACTGGGTTCCTGTAAAAGTTTTGTTCGCACTCCGGTTAGCCTGACTATTCATCCAAACCCGGCAAGTCCTGTGGTTTGTATCGTTCAGCCTTCCTTATGCGGACCTGTAACCGGAAGCATCACGTTTATATCGCCTCTTGGTCCCGGATTACTATACACGATCAATGGTGGAAACAGCTGGCAGGCGGGTACCGTATTCGACAATTTAACACCCGGATCCGTAACCGGAATACAGGTAAATGATCAGAACGGTTGTTTTTCAGGAACCGTTAATTGCGATGCCTCGGATTGTTCACAGACAGCAGGAAGAGTTCATGTCAGTAGTGAGGAAATTACGGGCACGGAAACAAATGCGTCAAATGAAAGGCCGGGTGCATACGATACAAATTCTTCCATTTTACGGCATGAAGCGCAGGTAAGTGTTTATCCGAATCCGTTTACGGACAAGGTGAAATTTGAAGTCGTGGTGCCTCAATCCGGAAATGGAACGCTGGAAGTATTTAACCTGTTTGGCCAGCGGGTAAAAACCATTTTTAGCGGTTATTTTCCTTCCGGAATAAACAGTTATGAAATGAACCTGGAGAACCTGGATCAATCGAATTTTATTTACCAGCTGACTATGGATAAAAATCAGGTCAAGGGTAAGTTTTCCCGGATTAACAGGTAAAGCAACTTATCACTATTGACATATACGAGGTTGTTGGCCAAAGGGGGTACAACCTCGTATGATTCCGGAAGACAGGGTTTACATGCGGAGCCTGCATGAACGGCAACAGGCTGAACGTATATGCTCAGCCTGTTATATAGCCCCGATTGCAGCGGTTAGCCCGCACCCTGAAGTTAGCGCCTGCGCTATACTGCAGGGGAGGACTATGAGCGGAAAGCGGGACTGCTTTTCTTAGGCAACGGATTTTACTGCTTCAAAAAAATAATTTTCATATCACCCTGCGGATCAGCCTCAGGTTATGCGTATATTTTTTTTGTTCGGCATTGTAGATGCCGTGATGATCGATGCTGTCCACGCGAACCCGGCCGGAGGCGTGAATGATTTTGTTGTTGCCAAGGAGAATGCCCGTATGGATAATTTTACCTTCTTCGTTGTCAAAAAAAGCCAGGTCTCCGGGAACGGTTTCTTCGAGGAGGTTGATAATGCGGCCCTGTTCGGCCTGCTGGGAGGCATTGCGTTTGAGTTTGTATCCCGACAGTTTATAGGCCATCTGGGTGAGTCCGCTGCAGTCGATGCCAAAGGGGGAACGCCCCCCCCACAGGTACGGGGCGTTGAGGTACATGTATGCGTTTTCGGCGATGGAGTCGCTGCCTTCCATAGGTAAGGGCATGCGGGCATTGCCTTCGAAGGTGTATGATTTATTCCCTATTTTGCAGTGTTTGCTGTTAAACCAGGGTAAGAGGCTTCCGATGACGATGGAAAACAGGGTGTTTTCATAAAGCAGGAGCTGTACCAGGTCATAGGAATAAAAGTTATGCCCGCTGCCCAGGTGATGGTATTCCATCAGGTTGATGGGGCTGCACTGGGCCTGTAAAATCCAGCCTTCGTAGGCGTCAAAGGAATGTTTGATGCGGCACCACTCCTGCTGTTTTTCTATCACCTCGAAAAATTCACCGAAGAGCAGTTGCGAAACCATTTCACTGCGGTGGGAGGGTTCGTACCGCATGGGTACCAGACTCTGATCACATATTCCGTGGGTCATGAAGTTGTCGTTTTCGGAAGGATCATGGGTGGCCGTCAACGGTTCATGAGCCGGTTGCAAATATCTGTTTTAATTGCATTACTTGATACGGTGAAGGCGGTTAAAGTAAAGGCAGTACCGGTTGATGCCGCATTCATGGCATTTGGGAGAACGTGCCAGGCAAACATAGCGGCCGTGCAGGATCAGCCAGTGGTGGGCCATGGGAATGAGGGTGGGGGGAATATGACGGACCAGTTGTTTTTCGGCCGCTTCCGGGTTGCGTGCGGCGGTGGTGAGACCGATGCGGGCCGAAACGCGGAAAACGTGGGTGTCAACCGCCATGGCCGGTTTGTTATAAACCACCGAAGCGATGACGTTGGCCGTTTTACGCCCCACACCGGGAAGTTTCTGCAACTCGTTTACATCGGAAGGCACCTGGCCTTTAAAATCTTTTACGAGCATGGCCGCCATGCCGCAGAGGTGTTTGGCTTTGTTGTTCGGGTAACTCACACTTTTGATGAGGGGAAATACTTCTTCAGGATTGGCTGAGGCCAATATGCCGGCCGTGGGAAACGCCCGGAAGAAAGCCGGGGTGACCATGTTGACGCGCTTATCGGTACACTGGGCTGAGAGGATGACGGCCACCAGCAGTTCATAGGGATTGCGGTAATGCAACTCAGTTTCCGCCTCCGGCATGTGTTTGCTGAAGTAGTCCATGATGGCGCTGTAACGTTCTTTTTTCGTCATGATTTAAGCGGTACCCCGTCTGGTTTTTCAGGAATCTGCATAGGCTGCTCAAGGCGCTTAACTGTTTAAAATCTCAACCAGGGCCGAAACGAATACCCCGGCTGTTTCCGTTCGCAACCGGTTCGGGCCCAGGCCGGCCGGCAGAAATCCATGCGAAATGGCATGGCGTAGTTCCTCCGGGTCGAAGTCGCCTTCGGGCCCGATCACCACCAGGACGGGTTGCCCGGTGAGGAGCAGGTTTTTAAGGTGAGTTCCTTTACCGGAAACTGCGTTGGCGATGAATTTATTCGGTTCCTTCCGGTTTTTCAGGAAATCCAGCACGGCCACGGGTTCATGCAGCCGGGGTAGCCAGGTTCGCCGGGATTGTTTCATGGCTGACACGAGAATTTTTTGAAGCCTGTCGGTTTTCAGTTCCCGGCGTTCAGCATGCCGGCATATAACAGGCGTGATTTCACTTATCCCTATTTCGGTCGCTTTTTCCAGGAACCATTCCATGCGTTCCATTTGTTTGGTAGGTGCGATGGCGATATGCAGGGTATGTTGTCTGGGTTCCTGGTCCGTCATGCGCTCGAGTATCTGTACCTGGCAGGCCTGGGAACTGGAATCGGTGACCATTGCCTTGCATAACAGGCCCCGGCCATCGGTGACATGCAGGTAATCACCCGGCTTCAGTCTCAGTACGCTGATATGACGCGATTCTTCGGTTGAAAAATTCAGCAGTTCCTGGATGGGGCCGGGGTGGTAAAACAGGTGCATGGGCTCAGGAAGTCGCTAATGAAAGGGGTTTGGGATTATATACTCCCGGCGGCCGCTTCCGGTAAGAGGTTAAATAATTATAAACATTCTTCCGTTATTCAGGAATATTTTGTTATTTCGCCTGAAATATAGAAACTCTCCTAAAAATTCCGTTACCCGCACATGAAAAAAATAAAATTCGTATTGCTTCTCGTAGCCTGTGCCAGTCTTGTAACATCCTGCAAGACCCGTGAAAAATGCCCTGCTTACGGTAAGGCTCAACCCGTTAAAACCACCCGGCTTCCATCCTGATCAGGACCCGCTGAAAACATAATCAATTTCGTGTCCGGTACCCTAGCAGGTACCGGTTTTTTTATGCCCGGCTGTTCCATCCGGTGAAAAAATGTGCATGCAGGAATGTCTTCCCGGGTTCGGATAAACCCGCTTTGAATGGGTTGAATTGGAGGATATCCAGGCAAAGTCAGCAGGAAAAGGGTGCCGTTTAAGAAATACAGGCTGGTGTGCTGTGTCTGAACTGGAAATCATCCTGTACGTCCCAATCCTGATCTTCGGTTTTATTGTATTTCGCGCCATGGACGTAAATTCCCAGATCGCTTCGGATACCCTCTATGGTATTTTCCTTGGGGTGATCCGCTCTTTGACCGTTTTATTCCGGGTAGTCCCGAATTATTCCGGGGACCAAAAAGCAATGAACGCCGCCACGAAGCATGGGGATGTCAGCAGGAAGAGTGAACAAACCTCTGCAAACAACCTGGAATCGCTCTGATTTTTTTCAATCGCCGCAGGCAACCTGGAATCCTCCCTGAAAGGCTAAAAATATAAAAGGTAATGAATTTATTTCATGAATCCTTCAATTCATTGACATTATAGACTATTTTTGCTTTTTGAATACGTAAGAAATTATAAATTTATGTTTGAGGGGTTCGGGATAACGCTGTTATTTTGCTTCATCATATTAAACTAAAATCAAATGAAAAAAATTATTTACCAATCGATGCCGGCAAGGAGCAAAGCCTTCTTTTTGCTGGTCAGCATGATGACCATGCTTTTTGCCATGGAAAGCCGGGCGCAGAATTGCGGAGCCGGATTTGTGTTTACCTCCCAGGGAACGGTAGTCGTTTTTATGGACTCATCCTATGCCAGTCCGCCCGATTCCATCATTTCCTGGTCCTGGACCTTCGGTGACGGAACCAACGGGACCGGACCTTACATCACCCACCAGTACAATAGCCAGGGCGTGTATACGGTTTGTTTAACCATTACCACAGCGCTGGGATGTACAAACACCAGCTGTCAGTCGGTAACCATTTCGGGAAATCCATGCACACTCGGCGCCAATATTTTCCCGGACAGTTCGGGAACAGGATTGTATGTGGTGGCCGGAGGCGGAACGGCCCCGTATTCTTACCTGTGGAGTAATGGATCCACCAATTCCTTTATTTCCACTGTATTTCCCGGATACTTCTGTGTTACGGTTACGGATGCCGGAGGATGTACGGCTACCGATTGTGATTCGAGCGGAGCCACCGGCTGCAGTCCCTATTTTATTGTGAGTACACAAGGCAGCGTGGCCAGTTTCCAGAACTTCTCTGCAGGCAACTACACCAGCCTGTTATGGGATTTTGGCGACGGACAAACTTCGACAGCACTCAACCCGGTTCACACCTATGCCGGTCCGGGCACCTATACCGTCTGCCTCACCCTGTATCTGAACGGCAACTCCTGTAATCAGTATTGCCAGGTGGTAACGGTTCAGGCTCCTTTTAATTCAACGCTTTGCGGCACCATTTTCGTGGATGTCAATGGCAACGGGGTTTTTGACAGTACGGATACCTATATTTCGGGACAGTATGTGATGATTTACGGAAACGGTTACCAGTTCAGCGCCACGACCGATTCGAACGGTTATTACTCCGTTAACGTGCCTGCCGGTACCTATACGATTTCATACTGTCCGAATTTCATGGGCTCCATCGTTACGCTGCCCATTGATTCCTCTCCCTATTGCGGCGTTTACTACAATGTGGTGGTGACGGCCAACCAGACAGCCTGCGGGTATAATTTCGCCATTCAATACACTTCGGTGACGATACAGGGTACCGTGTTTGCCGATCTCAATACCAACGGTGTTCTGGATCCGGCTGAACCGGGCGTACCTTTCCAGCTGGTGTCGGTTGGCGTGTATAACGCTTATACCAACAATAACGGGCAGTACAGTATTTTTGTACCCGCCGGATCGTATTCGATTTCGTATACGCCGCAGGGTCCCTATATTTCCTACAGCCTCACCACACCGGGTTCCATTGCACTCAATGCTTCAACGGTAGGCAACACTTATCCGGGTAACAATTTCGGACTGAATATTCCCCCGGGTACCAACGACATCAGCGTGCAGCTTCTTCCCCATACAACGGTAACACCCGGATTCCCGGCCTGGTACGATATCTATGTTTGCAATAACGGTATCCTGCCGGTTGCAGCCAACGTCACTATGATTTACGATCCTGCCCTTTTCTTCGATAACGCTTTTCCAGCACAGGCTACCCACAATGCCGCCACGCACACCCTGACCTGGGTAACGGCCGTCATCGCTCCCGGCGACTGTGATTACATCTGGGTGGATTTCACGGCGGACAGCATGCTGGCGCTCGGCGTTCCAACCATGGAATTTGTATCGGCCTTCCCGGTTTCCGGTAATGATGTAAACCTGGCCAACAATACCGATACGGTACACCAGGTATCGGCAGGTTCCTGGGATCCGAACAACAAACTTTCCATTCAGACCAACTGCACCGATCCCAACAAACAGTTTGTTTCATCGGTGAACCCCGACCAGGAAATCAAATACACGGTGAATTTCCAGAATACAGGTTCCGCAGCGGCTGTGAACATTGTCGTAATTGATGACCTGTCGTCCGACCTGGATGCCAACAGTTACCAGTTAACCGCAACCTCGTATCCCTGCTCGGTCACCCGTACCGGAAACCAGGTGGTGTATACGTTTTCCAATATCATGTTGCCCGACAGCGGCAGCAACGAGCCGGGGAGCCATGGTTTTATTTCCTTTAAAGCCAACGTGAACAGCGGTGTCCCGGCCGGAACACTCCTGGCCGATCATGCCGGCATTTACTTTGATTTCAATTCCCCTGTGGTGACCGGGAATACGCATATCGTGATGATTGATCCGCTGGGTGTTCCGGAGAACGGCAGCCCGGTTCAAACCATCAGCAGTTATCCCAATCCGGTCAGCCAATCGGCCGTGATTGACTACAACCTGTCTGCTGCCGCCCAGGTGACGATTGATGTGATGGACATCAGCGGAAAGGTCTGCCAGCAACTGGTGAATGCCAACCAGGAAGCCGGCGCCTACTCCTTCCGGTGGACGAATAACCTGGATGCAGGGGTTTATTTCCTCCGCTTACAGGTGAACGGTTCTGTTTCCATGACCCGGGTATCCGTTGTGAATTAGGACTTCCGGTAATTTTTTCAGACAAGCCGCGGACGGGGGTCCGCGGCTTTTTTTATGCCGGATGTGAATCCTGCAGAAAGGCCTTTTACGCTGAACTTTTCCGGGTTTTCTCCGTATAAGAATTTTTACCGGAGTGAATACCGGTTCCAGACCTATGAAAATATTAAAATTCGGCGGCACCTCTGTGGGTACGCCGGCAAGAATTAAAAGCCTGGGCGAAATCCTGCTGGCCATGGTGCGCCGGAGGGAAAAGTTTGCTGTTGTATTTTCGGCTTTTGGCGGGGTTACCGATGACCTGATCCTGATGAGTCACCTGGCATCCCGCCGGGAAGGCGAATACCTGTCGCAGTTTAAAAAAGTCGAGAAAAGGCATCTGGAAGCCGTGGAGGAACTGCTGAATGGAAAAACCAAAGCCGAAGCGCTGAACCACATGGCCAATTCATTTTCCGAGCTGCACAACATCCTGCATGGCGTTTACCTGCTTCGCGACCTGTCGGCACGTACCCTTGATTATATCAGCAGTTTCGGCGAGCGGCTTTCTTCCTATCTGGTGTCTTGTTACCTGCAGGAGCTGAAAATAAAAGCCGGTTTTCTGGATGCCCGCACGGTCATTGTCACCGATGATTCTTTTGGCGCTGCTCGCGTTGATTTTAAGATGACCAATGCCAATATCCGGGATTATTTTAAAAGAAATAAGTCCATTCAATGTGTCACCGGGTTTATCGGATCCACGGCTAAAAACGAAACTACCACGCTGGGCCGCGGCGGGTCCGATTACACGGCCGCCATCCTGGGAGCGGCATTGGGTGCCGAAGAGATCCAGATATGGACCGATGTGGACGGGGTGATGACGGCCGATCCGAGAAAAGTCAAAAAGGCATTCTCCGTTTCCCGCATGACTTACGAGGAGGCCATGGAGATGTCCCATTTCGGCGCCAAGGTTATTCATCCGCCCACCATTCAGCCCGCCCTTGAAAAAAACATCCCCCTGGTTATCAGGAATTCCTTTCACCCGGAATTTCCCGGCACGTACATTTCACGGCAGCTCTCCCCGGCCGGGTATATGGTGAAAGGCATTTCATCCATTGACCAGGTCTCGCTGCTGTCCATGCAGGGAAGCGGCATGGTTGGTGTGACCGGTATTTCCGCCAGGCTCTTCGGGGCGCTGGCGGCTCATCACATCAGCGTGATCATGATCACCCAGGGTTCCTCTGAACACACCATCAGCTTTGCCGTGAAGCCTGCTGATTCGCTGACAGCCCGGAAAGCCATCGAGGAAGTCTTCAGGCTGGAAATGAATGCCGGTCTGATCGAACACATCCGGGTCGAAGAGGAGTTGTCTATCGTAGCGGTCATCGGGGAAAACATGAAAAACACGCCGGGCGTATCGGGCCGGTTGTTTCAATCCCTGGGTAAAAACGGCATCAGCGTGGTGGCTACTGCTCAGGGCTCGTCGGAACTGAACATTTCGGTTGTGATCAAAAGGGAAAACCTGAACAAGGCCCTGAATGCCCTTCATGAGGCCTTTTTCCTCAGCGACACGCGCGTGCTGAATGTCTTCCTGGCCGGTACCGGCCTGATCGGAAGCACCCTGCTGAAACAGATGCAGAAACAAGCGGCTTACCTGAAGGAGAAAAAATCGCTGGAAATAAAACTGATCGCTGTAGCCAACAGCAGGAAAATGCTTTTTAACGAAAACGGAATTGCATTCACCGGCCTGAAAGAGCAACTGGACGCAGGGGGCGAAGCCATGCAGGTGGACGCATTTGCCGGACGCATGCATGAACTCAACCTGCCCCAGAGCGTATTCGTGGATTGCACTTCCAGTGAGGCCGTCACTGGAATCTACGAAGCGGTTATGGAAAACAGCATTTCCATCGTCACGCCGAATAAAATTGCCAATGCGGGACCGATGGCACGGTACCTCCGGCTTCGTAACTGTATGCTTAAACGAAATGTGAAATTCCTTTACGAGACCAACGTGGGCGCCGGCCTGCCTGTTATCAACACCCTCAGCGACCTGATGCACAGCGGTGACAAAATCATCCGCATCGAGGCTGTGCTTTCGGGAACACTGTCCTACATTTTCAACACCTTTGGCCCTGGCCGTAGCTTTTCATCGGTGGTGGAGGAGGCCATGCGGAAGGGATATACCGAGCCGGATCCGCGCGTGGACCTGAGCGGCCTTGACGTGGCCAGAAAACTGCTCATTCTTTCCAGGGAAACCGGCCGGCGGCTGGAGCTGAAAGACATCACCGTCGAAAAAATGCTCCCGCCCTCCTGCATGAAAGTTTCCGGCATACCGGCCTTCTTCAGGGAGCTGAAAAAACAGGATGCCCGTTTCGAGAAAATCCGGCGGGATGCCGCCAAAAAAGGCTGCGTGTTGCGCTACATGGCCTGCCTGGAAAACGGAAAAGCGTCAGTCAGTCTGAAAGAAGCCGGCCCATCCCATCCGTTTTACAACCTGAGCGGCAGCGACAACATTATTTCGTTTACGACGGAACGTTATAAGGAACGGCCGCTGGTTATCAAGGGTCCGGGGGCCGGTGCGGAGGTGACCGCCGCCGGTGTGTTTTCCGAAATCATCAGCATCAGCAATTATTTTGAATAAACGGTGAAGAAATCCATACGTGTATTTGCGCCGGCTACTGTCGGAAATGTGGCCTGCGGTTTCGATATATTGGGCCTCGCCATCCGGCGGCCGGGTGATGAGATCATCATGGAGACCAACACGCAAAGGAGGATCGTCATACAATCCGTCACAGGGGATGCGGGCCGGCTTCCGCAGGATCCGCTCCGGAATACTTCCGGCGTGGCCGCCGCCGCCATGCTGAAAAAACTAAAATCGCGGCAAGGCGTTACCCTGACCCTGAATAAAAAAATGCCCCTGGGCAGCGGTTTGGGCAGCAGTGCGGCCAGTGCGGCGGCCTCCGTGTTTGCTTTGAATGAACTGCTGGGCCGGCCGTATTCCGCCGAACAGCTGATCCCCTTCGCCATGGAAGGCGAACGTATGGCTTGCGGATCAGCCCATGCCGATAATGTGGCCCCGGCACTCCTGGGGGGCATCATCCTGATCCGTAGCCATCACCCGCTGGATGTGATTGCCCTTCCGGTCCCAACCCGGCTATCCGTGGTGGTGGTTCATCCGCATATCGAGCTGATGACACGAAAATCGAGGCAGGTATTGAAAAAGCAAATACCCCTGCATACCGTGGTTACCCAGACCGGTCATACGGCCGCGTTCATCGCCGGACTGTTTACTTCGGATTACGGGCTGATCGGTCGTTCCTGTAAGGATTTCCTGGCCGAGCCGTATCGCGCCCCGCTCATTCCGGCATTCCAGGAAGTGAAGAAGAGCGCGCATCGGCAGGGAGCCCTGGTCTGCAGCATTTCCGGATCCGGCCCCTCCGCATTCGCCCTGTGTGATTCAAATGAAACAGCCCGACGGACCGGAAAAGCAATGGCTTCGGCCTTTTTTAAAGCAGGCATTCGGGCCGATGTGTTTATGTCGAAAATTAACCGGGAGGGGGTAACCATAACCGGCTGATCACGTTTTGCGTTCATGAAATTTTATTCCACCAATTCCCGGAACACGCTCTATTCCCTTCAGGAGGTAGTCATAAAAGGCCTTCCGGATGACGGCGGACTGTTCATGCCGGTTTCCCTGAACCGGTTTACGGAGGCATTTTTCCGCCAGGCGCCCGGAATGACCTTCGGTGAAATCGCTTATGAAACAGCTCATACCCTGCTGGACGACAGCCTGCCGGAACCTGCTTTAAGGGAAATTGTGGAAAGGGCCGTTTCCTTTGACGCCCCGCTGGTTGAGCTAACGGAATCCATATACGCATTGGAACTTTTTCGCGGGCCCACCCTCGCTTTTAAGGATTTTGGAGCGCGTTTTATGGCCGGGTTAATGACGCGGTTCGCCGGGGAAATGAACCGTGAGCTGACCATTTTGGTGGCTACCTCCGGAGATACAGGAGGAGCGGTTGCCAGCGGTTTTTTTAAAAAGAGCGGGATCCGCGTCATCATTCTCTACCCCAGGGGAAAGGTCAGCCCCCTGCAGGAAAAGCAACTGACTACCTTCGGTCATAATATTACCGCCATGGCCATTGACGGGACCTTCGATGATTGCCAGAAGCTGGTGAAGTCGGCCTTCCTGGATGAAGGAATCCGTTCACGGCTCTGCCTTTCCTCCGCCAACTCCATCAATATAGCCCGGCTGATTCCACAGAGTTTTTATTATGCATATGCCTGGAGCCGGCTGTCTGTACAAAAAAAACCGTTGGTATTCAGCGTTCCAAGCGGCAATTTCGGTAACCTGACGGCCGGATTATTGGCCCGCAGGATGGGATTGCCTGTTCATCATTTTATTGCGGCCACCAACAGCAATGCCGTCTTCCCTGAATTCCTGGATTCCGGTGTGTTTCGTCCAAGGCCCTCCGTCCAGACCCTCTCCAATGCCATGGATGTGGGAAACCCGAGTAACCTGGCCAGGATAACGGATCTTTTTCATGGAGACACGGAGCAGATGAGGAAGGTGATCAGCAGCTATTCCATCGGCGATGCCGAAACGGGCCATGGCCTGCTGGAATTGAGGAATCAATACGGGTATTCAGCCGACCCGCACGGCGCCGTAGCCTACCTGGCCCTGCAAAAATTTATGCAATCAAACCCGGGAGTCTGCGGGGTTTTCCTGGAAACGGCTCATCCGGCCAAGTTCATCGAGGTGGTGGAAACCATCACCGGGGAAACGCTGCCGCTGCCGGATGCTTTGCTAAAGATCAAAGACAGAACCGGAAATTCCGTTTTTCTGGAAAACAACTTTGACCTTTTCCGGGAATATTTGTTGAACGTCTGACCCGGAATTCGTTTTCGGGAACGTTTCGGTTCGGAATGATTCGGAATCCGCAGCAACCGGTCCGGCCGGAACGAATAGCTTTTTAATCGTCTGAATATTCATCACCGTTGAAGGGATTAACCAAAAGCATGAAATATGAACGTTAACCGGCAGGAATTGTATTTTTGTCATCAAAACGCATGGCCATCCGATTTCCCCTTTTTTTTTCGCTTTTAATCGGTTGTTCCGGTTTACTTTACCCGGTTGAATTAATATCCCAGGCTCTTCCCGGTGAGATCCCTCTTCTGAAAAAATTTAATTCCAGGGAAATCAAACCCATTACCATGGGAATGAAACTCACCTCCCGGACCGTTACTCCTTTTGCCATCACCGTATCAGCGGGCCTGATCGCCGCCGGTCTGCTGCAGGACAGGCAACGGGTCACTGTTGACGGGATACAAACAGGAACTGCGCTCATCCTGTCCAGCCTGGCCTCCACCGGTCTGAAATACAGCGTAGGCCGAAAGCGGCCGGGAATTCCAGGTGACGGAATTATCAACCGGGTGCAGGTCCGGGATCCTTCCTTTCCGTCGGGTCATACGACGGTGGCCTTTGCCCTGGTCACGGCCGTCAGCATCCTGAAACCGGACTGGTATGTGATTGCACCCTGCAGCATCTGGGCAGGGACAGTGGCTGTTTCCAGGATGTACCTGGGGGTTCATTTCCCCACCGACATACTCGGCGGTATGGTACTCGGAACAGGTTTTTCATTCCTCGTATGGCAAACCAGGAAATGGATGGAGAAAAGATAGGTGAATCAGGAAAAACCTTGACCTGAACGGAATTCTGAGTAAATTCACCGGCTGAAAAAAACGGACGAATTGAAATTTCACAGAGGATCAACGGTAATCAGAAAAAAAAGCGTAAGTTCATGATGAGAAAAAATATCCAGCTGCTTGTTTTTATTTTTCTCTTTTCATCCTTCATTCCTGCCGGAAATCCGGTGAAGATTGCCCGTCTGAAATACGGAGGCGGTGGCAACTGGTATGTCAGCCCGACGGCACTTCCCAACCTGGTGAACTTCTGCAATAAAAACATCGGCACCGGCATAAACCCCGAGGAGGGCCTGGTGGAACCGGGAAGCCCGGATATCTTTAATTACCCCTGGATACATATGACCGGAAACGGGCGTTTTGTTTTCAGCAACCAGGAAGCCCAGAACCTGCGCAATTACCTGGTGGCCGGCGGCTTCCTGAACATCAACGACAGCTACGACATGGACCGCTTTGTCAGGCCTGAACTTAAAAAGGTATTCCCCGAACTCGATTTGGTTGAAATTCCCTTTTCCCATCCCATTTATCACCAGAAGTTCGACTTCCCAAACGGACTGCCTAAGATACACGAACATGACAACAAACCTCCGCAGGGTTTCGGCCTTTTCTGGAAGGGGCGCATGGTGGTGTTTTACAATGTCGAATCCGATATTGGTGACGGTTGGGAGGATGCCGATGTGCATCATGACTCGGAAGAATCCCGTAACAAAGCATTGAAAATGGGCGCCAATATTATTCAGTACGCATTCTCAAATTGATTTTAATAACATGAAAAAAATTCTAATAGCCATTTTATTTCCAGTCGCCGTGTCGAGCCAGAATCCTTCCAGTACGTCCATGAAACTAAATTACCCGGTCACCCGCCAGGATGATCAGACCGATAATTACTTCGGTACCGCCGTCAGTGATCCGTATCGCTGGCTGGAGAATGATACATCCTCCGAAACAAGGAAATGGGTCGAAGAGCAAAACAAGGTCACGTTTCAATATCTGTCCGCCATCCCCTATCGTGAAAAAATTAAGGCGCGTTTAACCGGCATGTTGAATTACCCGAAATATTCTTCTCCATTTCGCGCGGGGGAGTATTATTTCTTCAGCAAGAATGACGGGCTGCAGAACCAAAGCGTCATTTATTACCAGAAAGGACTGGATGGTGAACCCATGGTTTTCATGGATCCCAACAAACTTTCCGCCGATGGCACCGTAACCATCAGCATGCTCGGGTTTTCCAAGGACAAGAAATTCCTGGCCTACGGGCTGAACCGTTCCGGAAGCGACTGGCAGGAAATAAAAGTGATGGAAATCGCTTCACGGACCGAACTGCCTGATAAACTGGAATGGGTCAAGTTTTCCGGAGCCTCCTGGAAAGGAAACGGGTTTTATTATTCCCGGTATGATAAGCCGGTTCCGGGACTGGAATTTTCGAATCAGAACAGGTTTCATAAGATATATTTCCACCGTCTGGGCGACCCGCAGGAAAAGGACGAACTCATCTATGAGGATAAGGAACATCCCTTGCGGTATTATGGCGCCCAGGTTACGGAGGATGAACGTTTCCTGGTAATCCATGTATCCCAGGGTACGGACGGAACAGAGTTGTATTGCAAGGACCTGGGATCTGGTCAGCCGGAATTTACCTTGTTGTTCAAAGGCTTTGACGATAATGCCTCGGTGCTGAACAACCTGGGCGACAAACTCATTCTGCAAACGGATGCTGACGCCCCCAACCAGAAAATCGTACTGGTGGATCCAAAGAATCCCGGCAAGGAAAACTGGAAGGTGCTGGTGCCGGAAAAGAGCGAATTACTGGAAGCCGCAGCCACCGGCGGAAGAAAATTATTTGTCAGTTACCTGAAGGATGTCACAACGCGCGTTTACCAATACGACATGAACGGAAAACCTGAACAGGAAATCACCCTGCCTGCACTGGGTACAGCCACAGGTTTCGGAGGAAACATGGATGATGCCGTCATCTTCTACACCTTCACTTCTTTTACCTATCCGGCTACCATTTACAAATATACGCTGGCCAGCGGCAAATCGGAAGTATTCCGGAAATCGGAAGTGAAATTCAACCCGGATGATTATGAAACCAGGCAGGTTTTTTACCCGGGGAAAGACGGAACGAAAATACCCATGTTCCTGGTCCACAAAAAGGGCCTGAAGTTGGATGGAAATAACCCAACCCTGCTCTATGGCTACGGAGGATTCAATATATCGCTGACTCCGTCGTTCAGTATTTCCCGGCTGATCCTCTTGGAAAACGGGGGCGTTTTTGCACTGGCCAACCTGCGGGGAGGCGGAGAATATGGTGAGAAATGGCATGAAGCCGGAAAGCTGCTGAAGAAACAAACGGTGTTTGATGATTTCATTGCAGCAGCCGAATACCTCATCAGTGAAAAATATACCTCGCCTGCCCGACTGGCCATACAGGGCGGATCGAACGGGGGCCTGCTCGTGGGAGCCTGTATGACGCAGCGCCCGGAACTTTTCAGGGTGGCCTTTCCGCAGGTTGGCGTCATGGACATGCTGCGTTACCACAAATTTACCGTTGGCTGGGGATGGGCCGTGGAATACGGTTCCAGCGACAGTGCGCAGTATTTTCCCCTGTTGTACCGCTATTCCCCGCTGCATGCCCTGAAACAAGGTGTGGATTACCCCGCTACCATGATCACCACGGCCGATCATGACGACCGGGTGGTGCCGGCCCACTCGTTTAAATTTGCAGCCGCCCTGCAGCAAAAGAACAAAGGGACTAACCCCACCCTTATACGTATTGACACGAAAGCCGGACATGGGGCCGGAAAGCCGGTTTCAAAAATCATAGAGGAGCAAACCGATGTCTGGTCGTTTCTCTTTTACAACATGGGGGTGACCCCCTCCTATTAAACGGGCCGGGCATGAGCAGCAGACGGGAATGCGGGATCATGGCCTTGTCTTTCTTTTTTTTGCCGGCCTTCCTGTCATCCTGTACGCAGGAAAAGGGAGCTGCAAATGCCGGCATGGAATTCTCCACTCCGTCTTCCTATCCGGCCGAGAAGTGGCAGGATCAGCAAACCGGACTGGCCTGGTCCCTTTCTTTTCTGGGCGCCGCTTTACCAGAGGGATCGCTGCCCAAGATTTTTTCCCGGAGCGGTACCGGCAACCTGCTGTTCGACCCCGAAGCCGCCGGTTTCAATGCGCCTGCGCTGATGGCGGTCAACGGCATACTGAATGCGCTTAAGGAAAGTGAAGAGTATCGCCTGAAGCAATCCGTTGATATAGGCCGTTTCCTCATGCTCACGGTATACAGTTCCTTTCATTACTATGCCATTACCGGCGCTGAATCCAGACTTTCTGAATTCAGAAATAAATACAGCAAACCGGGCGACCTGCAATTTGTGGCCACCCATTCAGCCATTTCAACAGGGGAACGCCTCATCACCTTTCATGTCGATCCGGATGTTAGCAGGATGTACTTTATAGCGGAGGAAGGAAGCGGTTCTGTTGCCGCAGGAACGTTTACACCCCACGGAGCAGAAGTCATTTCCATCATGTCCAATGGTCAGCCCAGATTCGCCTTGTATGATGAAAACGGCAGGCTGACCGCTGCGGCAGACAGCAGCCGGTCTTCAGCCGGTAAACCTGGAAAATGCATGTGGTGTCATGAGTCCAATATTCAGCCGTTGTTTTCCGTACACAGTCCGGTGGCCGGATACCTGACACCGGGGGAATTTTCGGCATACGTGGATACGGCCAGGCAATACCTGGAACAATACCGGAATCAGCACCAGGGAGAAATTGCATTTGATCATCTCCAGGACCATACCTTCAGCGAATGGTTATACGAAGCATTTATGGAACCATCGGCATACCGGCTTTCCCGGGAATGGGGAATGGATGAAAACGATGTGAAACAAATTCTGAACGGCCTGCCCTTGCATGCCAACCCGGAATTTCCGTTTATCAGCGACCTTTACAACAGGAAGGATGTGGAACCGTTGGCGCCGGTTAAGTCCTTGCCGGTTCCGGAATCCGCAAGAGAACAATCCGGATATGAGCCTGATTTATTCGGAATCAGGAAATGATTTGCAGCACCGGCGAATTTCCTCCCGGTTGCCGGGAAGCCACATGAACATGCAGCTTTTTCAGCACCCCTGCAGGCCCATGCCTGTTTTGCCGGCCCTTGGCCTGGCCGGTATCTGGTTTTCTTTCTCCCTGTATGGGATCTTACATCATGAACTCTGGCTGGATGAACTGCATCACTGGCAACTATCCATCCTTTCACGGTCCGTCTGGACCTTGCCGGAAATCATGAAACATGAAGGCCACCCGGTATTGTGGAACCTGCTGTTGTTCGTGACGGGCAGGTTTACCCCTGATCCTTTTTATATGCAGTTGCTTCACATCCTGCTTTCAACTGCAGCCGCTTTTGTGTTTTTACGATATGCTCCTTTTTCATGGCCCGTAAAAGCCGGCTTTCAGCTTTCTTATTTCCTGTTGTATGAATTTACGGTGGTCAGCCGCAGCTACGTGTCCGGTGTCCTGCTGGCCTGGATCCTTTGTGCGCTGCTTTCCGGAAAAAATAAAAAATGGCTGATGATTGCCATTTGTTGCGGCCTGCTGGCACAGGTACACCTGTTTTTCCTGTTCATCTCCCTTCCTGTTTTTTTCATGGCCTGCAGCCAGGCCAGGGCTCAAAACAGAAGGGCTTTGGTAAAAACCATGTGCATGATTTACCTCCCGTTCCTGATTTTTTCGTGTTACTGCATCATACCACCGGGCACTGATTTTTTTATTCCATCCGGCCCGGCCTCCTTTTTTTCTGCCGAACGGGCAGGACGGGCCGTAACAGTGATGATCAAATCCTTTTTGCATGTGCCCGATATGGGCATGGAGAATTGCTGGAACAGCAACTACTTCCTGCATCATTTTAAAAACCAGTTCATCCTGCCGGCCATTCTATATTGGTTTATTCCCCTGCTGGTTTTTTACAGAAGACCGCACAGCCTCTTCCTGTTTTATTTTTCATCCCTGGCTATTGCCGGATTTCTTTTTTTCTCGCCCCTGGCCACCGGTATCCGGTATTACGGTGTGATCTTTATTGCATTTATCATGGCCCTCTGGATCAGGGAAAATAATGGCGGCATTCCAGAAGTGGAAATAGCGACGGACATTCGATTTGAAAAATTCCGGAAAACCATAACCGGTATTTTTTTTCTGTTGTTATTTTCCACCCAGTGGTTATCCGGATGCCTGATTTATTATTCGGATGTGCACCGTCCATTTTCACAGGCATCGGCAACCGTCAGTTTTATCAGTCATTATCCGCATGCCAACCGTCCGGTTGCAGTGAGCAATACGGCCGCCATATCGGTCATCAGCGGGCTTCTCGGTAAACCTGTTTACAGCCCGGAGTCCCATGCCTGGCAGTCTTTTTCCGACTGGAGGGTACGCCCGTTTGAATTTTCCGCAAGGGAGTTGTTAAAGGATTTGAAGGCCCGCATGCCTGAAAGACCCGGCCCCTGGCTGTTGGTCAGCAATCACCCGGTATGGTTCGGCGACATCCGGTCAGCGCAGCCGTTTTCATACCGGGAAGACTCATTCCGCATACGGCTGATGAAAGCATTTCGCGGGAGCATGATCAGCACGGAAAATTATTTCGTCTACGAAGTCAGCAGCCGGCCTTAGAATGTATTCGGCATACTGGCATGCAGGACCAAATCAGCTGAATTCCGGCGGTATGAAAATATTTCATAGTTTTATTCCCTGAATGCGCCCCGTCCATGAAAAGGTTTTTATTTTCTTTTATCGTTTTGCTTGCCTGCTTCAGGCTTCATGGACAAGCGTCCCGGATCGATTCGCTGGAGACGGCACTGTCCTCCGCGGCTGAAGATACCCTCCAGGTAAAATTGCTGGGTAAGCTGTCGGGGGAATACCGGCCCGTGAATTCCCGAAAGGCCAGGAGTTATGCGGGCATGCAGTTAAAGCTGGCCGAAGAACTGGGCTATAAGGCCGGCATGGCCAATGCCTACAACAACCTGGGCCTGGTCAACCGCATGCAGGGCAATTATGATTACGCCATCGACTGTTTTAAAAATTCCAACAGGATTTTTGAAGAGCTGAACGATCAGAAATCCATTGCCATGAACCTGAACAATTTGGGTACGGTATATTTCAACATGGGGTATTACACCACGGCCACCGATTATTTTTTAAAGGCCTTAAAAATAAAAGAGAAGCTCGGGGACCGGAAATCCCTGGCATCAAGTTACCTGAACATGGGCGCACTGTTTTACCAGAAAGGCGATCTGGACCAGGCCACCCTGCAGTTTCAGAAGTCCTTTGGAATTTACAAGGATCTGAACGATCATGCCGGCATGGCGAACAGCCTCATCAACCTGGGCGATGTGCAGATCGGCAAGTCGCGTTACGACAGCGCCGGCATTTATCTTTCCACGGCCCTTTCCGAAGTAACGGCCTCCGGGAACCGTGAGCTGGAAGCCCGGACCAGGCTCTACATGGGTATTTCATCCCTTCGCCAAAAGCAATACCCGGCTGCCCTTCAATCCCTTCATGATGCCCTTTCCATAGCAGAGGAACTGCAGGACCGTGAAACGGCCGCACAGGCGATGAAAAACCTGGGTATCGCATTCCGCGAATCCGCCCGTCCCGACTCTGCTGTTTATTACCTGGAATGGGCGGTCAGCCACGCCGGGGAAATAGGCGCCAACGACCTGCTCCAGGAATGTTATATCGAACTGAGCGACACCTATTCCGGCCGGCAGGATTATAAGAACGCCCTGGTCTATCACCAGAAGTATGCATTTATACGGGATTCCCTCTTTAAAAACAATATCCGGTACCAGGTGCTGGCGGAATCCAAATTCGCCCTGGAGAAAAAGGACAACCAGATTGCCCTGCTGGCCAAGGATAAGGCTTTGCAGGCGGCTGTGATCGACAGGCAGAACACGGCCAGGAACTATCTGCTGGCGGGATTTGCCCTGTTCGTACTGCTGGCCGTGGTGTTGTTTTTAAATTACAACCAGAAAAGAAGGATTCGCTTTGAGAGACAGGTTTCCCAGGTGGAGATGACGGCCCTGCGTGCCCAGATGAACCCGCACTTCATTTTTAATTCCCTGAATTCCATCAACAAATACATCCAGTTAAAAGATTCCGAACAAGCCTCCGAATACCTGATCAAGTTTTCCAGGCTGATGCGGCTGATCCTGGAAAATTCACGCTTCCAGGAGGTGCCCCTGGAAAAGGACCTGAAGGCGCTGGATTTGTATATCCAGCTGGAGGCTTCCCGTCTCAACAATAATGTGTCGTATGAAATCATTATTGATCCGCAGCTGGACCCGGAAATAACGCTGGTTCCGCCGCTCATCCTCCAGCCCATCGTGGAGAACGCCATCTGGCACGGTCTGCAGCATAAGAAGGAACAGGGAAGGATAAGAATTGAAATCCGGAAGGAAGGGGAAATGATCAACTGCATCGTGGAAGATAACGGCATAGGCCGCTTTAAGGCTCAGGAGATGAAAACCAGGACCCCGACCCATAAGGGAGAATCCCTGGGCATGAAAATCACTGATGCCCGGATCAGCATCCTGAACAAACTCAAGAAAAGCAGCGCATCCATTCACCTGGCCGACCTGGCCGAAGGGGTGCGGGTGGAGGTGAAACTGCCGCTGGAGTTGAGTTTCTGAAGGGCCGGGGCGTTTCTTTTTTTTCCGTACTTTTGCGGCAGCCATGATCCTTCAGCGACTGCACCTCCTCAACTTCAAGAATTACAGCGACAGTACCCTAACCTTTTCGGGCGGGGTCAACTGCCTGGCCGGCGATAACGGCTCCGGGAAAACCAATGTCCTCGACGCCATCCATTACCTGGCCCTGTGCAAAAGCTATTTTCATGCAACTGACAGTCAGCATATACGTAAAGGAGAGCAGCTTTTTGTCATCCAGGGCGATTTCCTGCTGAACGGCATGGAAGAGTCGGTGTTTTGCGGCTTCAAAGCCGGGCAGAAGAAGGTTTTCAAACGCAACCAGAAAGAGTATGAACGCCTCAGCGAACACATCGGTTTACTACCCGTGGTGATGATCGCCCCCGTCGACCAGGAACTGATCACGGGGGGCAGCGAGGAACGACGGAAGTTTCTGGACAGTATCCTCTCCCAGACCGACCCGGAGTACCTGAACGGACTGATCCGCTATAACCGGGCTTTGGCCCAGCGAAACGCCCTGCTGAAGCAAATGGCCCTGCAGCGAAATGCGGACTACAGCCAGGTTGAAATCTGGGATGAGCAATTGATGCCCCTCGGGGAGCTCATTCACGCCAGACGAAAGGAGTTCTGCAACCGTTTTGGTTTGCTGCTCGAAAACATTTACGGCCGCCTGTGCGGATCACGTGAGCCGGTAGTGATGCGTTACGAATCGCACCTGTCCGATGCGGCTTTCCCGGAATTGTTCCGCCAGGCGTTCCGGAAGGACACCGCCCTCCAGTTCACGTCCATGGGGATTCATAAGGATGACCTCGTTTTTTTGATCCAGGACCTGCCCGCCCGCAAATTCGCCTCACAGGGACAGCAGAAAACTTTCGTGATCGCACTCAAACTGGCCCAGTATGAAATGATGCGGACCATCAAGCATACCCGGCCCATCCTCATGCTCGACGACATTTTCGACAAGCTCGATGAATCCCGTGTGGCGCGTCTGATGGAAATGGTGGCCGATGAGTCCTTCGGGCAACTGTTTATAACCGACACCCACCCCGAACGCGTGGCGGAACTTTTCGAAAGGATCCGTAAACCTGTTAAAAAAATCCTCGTCGATAACGGCCAGGT
>CAYWHE010000041.1:0-23038 GCA_964458125.1 uncultured Flavobacteriaceae bacterium
CTGGTGTTTTGGGATTCGCTTGGAATACATTTTCAAAATGGCCAGGCAACTCTATTTGTCTCAGCAGCCAGAACCCTCGAAACAACAGCTTCGATTTCCGACACCTACGGAAATTTGATTGCATATGTTGGTTGCATAAGCAACAATCCCGTTCCTTCAGCTAATGATCTTTCATGCTTTAATTCGTCCAATCAGGTAATTCAGAATGGCAATGCTATTTTTGGACTTATTTACTGCTTTAATGGAGCTATTTTAATACCCAGACCAAACGATTCAAATAATATTTTTCTTTTTCATCTTGGTTTTATACCAGGTTCAGGATCCGGCGGTAATTTGTTATACAGTCTGATCAATAATTCCATTGGCTCTTGGAGTATTTCTGTAAAAAATTCGTTATTAAATGATAGTCTTTTTACAGAAAGGATTTTGGCTGTCAAACATGCGAATGGACGGGACTGGTGGATCATAGGCAGGATTTGGTGGACTGATTATTTTGTAACCTACTTGCTTGAACCAAATGGACTACAAGGGCCTTTTTACCAAAGTATTGGCTCACCGGATACCTTTTATTACGACGGTGGCCAAATGGTGGCTAACAGGTCAGGCGATAAAATAGTAATGGCAGATAATAACGGAACACTTGAATTATTAGACTTTGACCGTTGCACAGGGCAATTTTCCAATTACAACCCCTTATATGTGGCAACTGCACAACTCCAGAAATGGCGTATGTTTTACGGATGTTCCTTTGCCCCTGGAGGGCGGTATTTATATGTTTCTACTTACGACTCTCTTTTACAGTTTGACCTAAATGCATCCAATATTCTGAATTCTCAGATTACAATTTTTCAGACTCCGGATTCAAACTATGTGATCGGGCAACATGCACTTGCGCCAGATGGTAAGATATATTTTGCCAACCACAGCATGATTACCAATATTACCGATAGTCTGAATACCCATTTAAGCGTAATCAACGATCCCGATCAACCGGGTGTCTTATGTAATTTTCAGCCTTATAGTTTTTCATTGGGAGGAAGAAGGTCGTTTGCAGGCCTTCCCAATCTCCCCAACTTCAGCCTGGGCCCAGTCAGTGGCAGTGTTTGTGATTCCCTGTCAACCACGGGGATTCCGGAAACAGGTAAAGACGAAAACAAAATTGCCATATACCCCCAACCGTCTTCCGGTATAATAACCATTTCATTTGCTCATCCAGTCCGCGGTAAGGTATGCTGCAAGATTACCGATCAAATAGGCGTAATGAGGTTTCAAACCTCGAAACTGCCGGAATCAGGATCCCTTTCACTTGATGTTTCCTGGCTGACAACAGGACTTTACCATCTCCAGGTAACAATGTCCAATGGCAGCGTGATGCATCATAAGTTGTTGGTTGCACAATAGTCCTGAAAAGAAATAATTACCATTGCATGCTTCAGACTGTTAACCTCGGTTTTTCGTTTCCGGGCCGGCCCTGCAAAAAGAATAAATTTTAACAGGGTTTCAGGAAACTTTCTCAGCTGAAGCTTCGCTGCCGGACGGAGCTCCGCCAATATGCTCTGAAACGGGTTCCAAAGACGGGTCATCCTTTTTTTCATGAAAGAAATGCGACTGGAACAGGAGGATGCATAACACCCCGATGGTAATGGCGCTGTCGGCAATGTTGAATACGGGACGGAAAAAAATAAAATCTTCCCCGCCCCAGACGGGAAACCAGGAAGGAAAATGCCCTTCGATGATCGGGAAATATAACATATCCACAACCCGGCCATGCAGGAAGGAGGCATATCCCTGACCGCCTAAAAATTCGGCCACCTGGAAATCGCTTTCAGTGAAGAGCAGTCCGTAAAAGGCGCTGTCGAGAATATTGCCCACCGCACCGGCAAAGATCATGGACATAAATACAATAAGCCTGATGCTGGTTTTTTTCTTCATCAGCATGACCATGTACCAGGCAATGCCTGAGGCCGCGAGGATACGGAAGAGACTCAGCACCATTTTTCCGTATTCCCCGGCCAGTTCCAGTCCGAAGGCCATGCCGTTGTTCTCGGTAAAATGAATGATGAACCAGTCGCCTGCCATGCGGATCTCCTGGCCCAGAAAGAGATGACTCTTGATCCATATTTTCAGGCTCTGGTCGACCAGCAGAATGGCGAAAACCGTGAGGAGGGAGATCCTCAGCAAACGAAAAAACCGGTTTTTATCTTCCATGGGACTGATCTGCCTTCCGTCCGGTGCCGCTGCAGGAACAGGTTCTGAAAAGGCCAGACGGGCGCCTGATACGCTTAATCTTTGTACTGCTGAAGCTTGGCCTCAATGCTTTGCGTGGTATGCGGCACGGCACGAAGCCTTTCTTTCGGAATCAGTTTGCCGGTGACACGGCAGACCCCGTACGTTTTATTTTCAATGCGGATCAGTGCATTCTCCAGTTGCTCAATGAATTTTTTCTGCCGCACAGCCAGTTGACCTGCTTCTTCCTTGGCCAGCGTGTCGGACCCGTCCTCCAGCATTTTAAAGGTGCTGGCCGTATCATCGGTGCCGTGCTCATTGGCATTGTTCAGGGCAGCCTGGAGGTTTACCAGTTCCGTCCTTGCTTCATCCAGCTTTTTTAATATGATGGTTTTAAATTCCTTCAGTTCCTTGTCGCTGTAGCTTGATTTTTCCTTACCCATACTCAGATTTTGTTAATTAATGTAACCGTTTTAATTTCATCATCCACCTCCAGCACATCACCGTCCTTTTCCGGTATCCTGTCCACCATTTCAAGGGTGGAGGCCAAAATTTCGGTGCAAATATAATTTAAATTATTGGAAATGGATTTATTGATGGCCTCATGGGCCTGTATTTTAATGGAAATGCGGTCGGTGACCTCAAAGCCCTTGTCTTTTCTCAAATTCTGAATACGGTTGACGATTTCCCGGGCAATGCCTTCTTCCCGCAGTTTCTCTGAAATGGCGGTATCCAGCGCCACCGTCAGGGGTCCTTCCACGGCTACCTGCCAGCCCGGGATATCCTCCGACAGGATCTCCACATCCTCCGGTAACAGGGTGATTGCCTGTCCGCCCAGGTTCAGGGTATGTCCTCCGCTTTTTTCAAATGCGGCAATTTCATTCTGGCCGAATGCCTGTATGGCTGCAGCCACTTCCTTCATCATTCCCCCGACTTTTTTTCCCAGCACCTTGAAGTTTGGCTTGATTTTCTTCACGAGTATGCCTGCCGTATCGGTGATGTATTCCAGTTCCTTCACATTCACCTCCGACAGGATCAGCGGCTTGACTGCCTCCACCTTTTGCTGAAAGGAGAGGTTCAGCACGGGCAGTAAAATTTTATTCAGGGGTTGCCGCACCCGGATGTTTACCTTTTTACGCAGGGACAACACCATGGATGATATCTGCTGGGCCAGTTCCATCCGCTCCTCCAGATCCTTGTCCAGGAGTTCCTTCCGGAATGCCGGAAAATCTGCGATATGAACCGAGGATGATCCTTGCCCGCTGCCGGCCCGGAGATCCCTGAACAGGCGGTCGGCAAAAAAAGGTGCAATGGGCGACATGAGAACGGCGATGGTTTCCAGGCAGGTAAACAGGGTCTGGTAGGCGGCCAGTTTATCGGCATCATTGGTATTGGCCTTCCGGACCGACCAGAACCTGCGCCGGCCCAGGCGAACATACCAGTTGCTGAGGTGTTCCGATACAAAATCCTGGATGGCGCGGGCAGCACGTGTCGGTTCATAGTCGGCATAGCTTTCATCCACGAACCGGATCAGGGTGTTCAGTTCGGACAAAATCCACCGGTCTGTTTCCTGGCGCTGATTCACCGGCACCTGAGGCGTCCTGCTGTCAAAGCCATCAATGTTGGCATAAAGGGCAAAAAAGGAATACGTGTTGTACAGCGTTCCAAAAAATTTCCGCTGCACATCTCCAATTCCTTCCTCATTAAAACGCAGGTTATCCCAGGGCTGAGCATTGCTGATCATGTACCAGCGCGGGGCATCGGGACCGTATTTTTCAATGGTGGCAAACGGGTCGACGGCATTGCCCAGGCGCTTGCTCATTTTATTGCCGTTCTTATCCAATACAAGCCCGTTGCTGACCACATTTTTAAAAGCCACCGAATCAAACAGCATAACGGCGATGGCATGCAGCGTGAAAAACCAGCCGCGGGTCTGGTCAACGCCTTCAGCGATGAAATCGGCGGGGAAAGTATGTTTCCCGAACTGCTCATGGCCTGTCCCTCCGGGACTTTCCGGACCCATATAGTGATATTGCGCATACGGCATGGCTCCGCTGTCGAACCACACATCGATTAGATCTGCTTCGCGGAACATTTTTTTTCCGGATGGGGACACCAGGATCAGGTCATCCACATAAGGGCGGTGCAAGTCAAAGCCGGTATGATGATCAGCGCCTTCACCGGTCACGGGATTGGATTTCATAAATCCGGCCGCAACCGATTTGGCGACTTCGCTGCGAAGCTGCAGTACGGATCCGATGCAAAGCTGTTCGGTTTTATCTTCTGAAGTCCAGATGGGAAGCGGTATTCCCCAGAAACGGGACCGGGACAGGTTCCAGTCCACCAGATTCTCAAGCCAGTTACCGAACCGGCCCGTACCCGTGGATTCAGGTTTCCAGTTAATCGACCGGTTCAGTTCAATGAGCCGTTCCTTGCAGGCCGTTGTCCGCACAAACCAGGAATCCAGCGGGTAATAAAGCACCGGCTTGTCGGTGCGCCAGCAATGGGGATAATTGTGTTCGTATTTCTCAACTTTAAAAGCCTTGTTTTCGTGCTTTAACTTGATGGCTATACGTTCATCAACGGATAAATATTTATCCCGCCCCTGTTTTTTTCTTTCGGCTTCCTTTTGTTCATCGGATAAGTATTCCTCCTTGACAAATTCACCTGCAAAATCGGTTACTTCTTTGACAAACCTGCCCCGCCTGTCAACCAGGGGCATGGCTTTGCCGTTTTCATCAGGAACCAGGATGGAGGAAATGTTATTCTGATTGCATACCCGGAAGTCATCGGCACCGAAAACCGAAGCCGTGTGAACAATGCCTGTTCCGTCTTCCGTACTGACGAAATCACCGATGATCACTTCAAAGGCTTTTCCATCGGGCTGCACATAGGGCATGAGTTGATGATATTTTATTCCCGCCAGAAAATCACCTGTAAACTCATCTACTATCCGGTAAGGTATAGCCTTATCACCCTCCCGGTAATCCTCCAATTTCAGATTCTCATTTTTTTCCGGAAAAAACCGATGAAGTAACTCTTTGGCAAGAATGACATTGACCAACCTGTAGGTGTAGGGATTATATGTTTTTACAAGGACATAGTTTATTTTGGACCCAACGGCAAGTGCACAATTTGCAGGCAGGGTCCAGGGGGTGGTTGTCCATGCTAAAAAATAAATATTTTCCCTTTCAATATCAACATTGGACCAGATTGATTTTCCGGTTTTAGGACTATTTGGAGAACCATGATGGTCACTATTAACATCTGAGGATAAAACGCGACTTTTATCCACTTCAAACTGCGCAACAACGGTGGTATCCTTAATCGGCCTGTAACAGCCGGGCTGGTTCAGTTCATGGGAACTCAGGCCAGTGCCGGCGGCGGGAGAATAGGGCTGTATGGTGTACCCTTTGTATAACAGGTTTTTTTCATACAACAGGCTCAACAGATACCAGACCGATTCAATATAATCATTTTCAAAGGTGATGTAGGGATGCTCCAGGTCGACCCAGTACCCCATTTTCCGGGTGAGGTCATCCCACACATCCTTGTACTTCATCACCTCCTTCCGGCAGGCCTTGTTGTAATCTTCCACCGAAATGGTTTTGCCGATGTCCTCCTTGGTGATGCCCAGGGTTTTTTCAACGCTCAGTTCAATCGGCAGACCGTGGGTATCCCATCCGCCTTTACGTTTGACCTGGTATCCCTTCAGCGTTTTGTAACGGCAGAAAATATCCTTGATCGTCCGGGCCATGACGTGGTGAATGCCCGGCAAACCATTGGCCGAAGGCGGACCCTCATAAAAAACAAAAGGTGGCCTTCCTTCCCTCGTTTCTATGCTCTGCCGGAACGTGTTTTCCTTTTCCCACAAGGCCAGCACCTCGCTGCCCATGGCCGGCAGATTCAACTGTTTATATTCGGGATAACTCATTTTTTCCTTTCCGTATAAAGGGTGCAAAGGTAAGGAATATCCGCAAATTTTACCGGTATGAACGGAAATTAAGGGGCATTCCAAATGAGGCCCGCATTCCAGCATTCAGGACTGCCGAAACCCCGAAAACGGATGCCTTAAATCCGGAAGTTTTCAGCATTTCCGTAAAAAAAAGCTGATGAAATTAACAGGATAAGGAAAAACCAATGTCGCACGTGCAAAACCCTGGTTTCCCTTTTTGCCTTTGACGGACCTTAAACATTCTCTGCCTGAATATACGTTACCGGATCATTTGCAAAATAAAATTTATAAAACCAGCATAAGCAGAGGGCAAACACCGGGGGATATCCCTGTTATTTTCCTTCCAGCCGGAAGACCTTTTCTTCCGTCAGGACCCTGTTCACCTCCGGCAGGCCCGTTTCAATCATGGCATGGAGTTTTTTAAGCTGAAGGTCGATGCGGCCGGATAAATCCGTAAATACTTCGAAGGACTGCCTGGTAGGGGCGCCATCGGCCGCTTCCACAAATTCCCTTAAACCGGATAGTTTATCATTCAGCCTGTTGGGAAAGTTAAAGAGGTCATAGTCGGTAACAGCTTTGGGCTGTGTCAGTTCCTCCTCTACCCTTTTCAGGGAATCAAGGAAGGGCTTTGCGACCGTTTTTATTCTGTTTACCGAAACCGAATCGCTGGTGTTATCCATGGCAGCCTGGATTTCCTTGCTGAGTTTCCTGATGAGGTTGATGCCTTCGCTGGTTTCACTTTGTTTTTTGCTGATGTCGCGGAGAAGGGTGAACTGTTTGCTGAAGTCAGCATCGGATACCGACAGGCGGGGATCCGGTACGATCATCACGGGCCTTTCAGCCAGCAGCGAATCGTCCTCGTATAAGCGTACCGTATACTTACCCGGAGGGGCCAGGGGGCCTGCCAGGGAACCTGAAATCAATGCGTTATTGCCGTTTTCAATTGGCTTCGCATCGGGGTAACGCATATCCCATACGAAACTGTTCATACCCTTGCGGGCGGGAAGCAGACCGGGCCGCTGAACCATGGTATCCTGGTAAAACTCTTTCTGTATTTTGACCGGCTCCCCCTTTTTATCTTTCACACTGGAATAGGTGATGATGGTGTCGTTTTGCTGATCAAAAATTTTCAAGGTGATTTCTCTGGCGGGTTTCCGGTCGAAATAATACCGCAGCAGCACACCATGAGGACTGTTTTCGCCTTCCTGCATCAGCGGGCTGAAATAACTCCCTCCCCGTTGCCGGTATGCGGGACGGGGCGGATAAAGATAATTCCGGGAAGCCGAAGCCTCCCGCAGGCGGTATAAGGGGGTAATGTCATCCAGTATCCAAAAAGCCCGGCCGTGAGTGGCAATCACCAGGTCCTTTTCATTTTCTTGAATTTTGATATCGTGAACAGGTGTGTTGGGAAGGTTCAGTTTCAGGCTCTGCCAGTGTTCACCTGCATCAAATGAAACATATATTCCTGTTTCCGTACCGCAATATAAAATCCCCTTCACCGCGGGGTCTTCACGGATCACGCGGGTGTAATCCGATGCGGGTATACCGGTGGTGACCTGCTTCCAGGTTGCTCCGTAATCCGAAGTTTTGAACTGGTAGGGCCGGTTGTCGTTCATTTTATAACGGTTAGCCGCAACGAAGCAGGTGCCGGCATCGAATTGCCCGGCTTCTATAATGCTGATGAGGGCATACCCGCCGGGGAATTTTGGCGTTACGTTCGTCCATGTTTTTCCTTCATCGCGGCTGACATGGATCAGGCCGTCATCCGATCCAGCCCAGAAAACACCTTTCACTACCGGTGATTCAGCGAAAGTAAAAATATTGGCATAAGCTTCGGCCCCGGTGTTATCTTTGGTGATGGGTCCTCCGCTGGCATGCATGGCAGCCTTATCATGACGGGTCAGATCAGGTGAAAGAATTTCCCAGGTGTTTCCGCCGTCCCGGGTACGGTGGACAAACTGGGAAGTAACATACAGCGTTTTGGGATCATGCGGCGAAAAGACGATGGGAAAGGTCCAGTTGAACCGGTATTTCCGCTCCCCCGATCCGTGACCGTGATTGCTTTCGGGCCAGACGGAAATAAACCGGTATTGGTTGGTTTTCTTATTGTATACACTCAGCACCCCGTCATATTCCCCTCCATAGGTGATGTCGGGATTGAGGGGATCCGGAACAATGTAACCCGCTTCTCCCCCGGCCACGGGAAACCAGTCCTGCTCATCAATGCTGTACCCGTCGCTGGAAGAGGCAATGCGGATGGATGAGTTGTCCTGCTGCGCACCGTATACATGATAGGGAAAATCGTTATCCACGCTGACATGATAGAACTGAGCTGTCGGAAAATCAAGCTCCGTGTAATGCAGTCCTCCGTCATTACTCACATAACCCCCGCCATCATCGCCTATAATCATCAGCTTCGGATTATCCGGGTTGATCCAGATATCGTGATGATCGCCATGCATGCTGGGCATCATGGAGAATTTTTTACCTCCGTCCGTACTTCTCCATAATTGCACATTCAGGCACCAGACAATATCTTCATTTTTCGGATCGGCCAGGATGGTGCTGAAATACCATGGTCTTTTCCGGAGGCTGCGGTCATCCGTTGTACGGATCCAGTGTTCGCCCTTATCGTTGCTGCGGAAAATTCCTCCGTTTTCATTTTCAACGGATGCATACACCACGTCGGGATTGGCCGGTGTGGTGGTCAGGACGATTTTACCAAGCATGCCAACGGGCAATCCCGGGTTCCTGGAAATCTCCCTCCAGGTGTCGCCGCCATCGGTTGATTTGTATAATCCGCTGCCCCATCCTCCGCTGCTCAGCGACCAGGGGTTGCGGCAGGACTGCCAGAGCGAGGCATAAAGCGCGCGCGGGTTGGATGGATCAAACACTGCACTGATGCATCCCGTGCTGTCGTTTTTATATAATATACGGCTCCAGGTTTTACCGCCATCCTTACTCCGGTACAAACCTCTTTCAACGTTTGTCCCGAAAATTTTACCCATGCAGCAGGCATAAACGATGTCGGGGTTGGAAGGATGAATAAGGATAGAACTGATGGCACCGGATTGGGCAAGTCCGGCATGTATCCAGGTCTTACCAGCATCTTCTGACTTATAAATCCCGTCGCCAAAACTCACATTACCCCGCATTTCAGCTTCTCCCATTCCGGCATAGACCAGGTTAGGGGAGCTTTCGGCAACTGCAATGGCCCCGACCGAGGAAGAATGAAAGGTTGTGTCCCCGATGCAGAACCAGGAACGGCCCGCATCGGTTGTTTTCCATATACCGCCGCCGACCGCTCCGAAATAATACACGTCAGGCTGGCTCCTCACACCACATACGGCCAAAGAACGCCCCCCGCGGAAGGGTCCAATGTTTCTCCAATGCAGGGAATTATACAGCAGCGTGTCGAATAACTGAACAGGTGAAGATGCCTGGTTGCGCTGTGCGAAACAATCGGTTGTACATAAAAATGTACTGAAGACTAAAAGAAACAAGGGTGATTTCATAACAGGAGGGTGGGGTGAAGTTTGGGATGCTTATGGGCTTGTGATAAATTTTAAGAAAGGCTGGCCAGCATTGGTTTTACTGTGCAACCTGTTTCAACTATTCCGTTAACCCGGTATTACCGGCTCAAAAAAACAAAATAGAAATGAATTATTCATTTAATAAAATGTTAAATCGGGTGATTTCCTTCCCATGGAAATTTACAACGGAATTTGCATCACCTGGCATGGAGTTTCGGTAATGACAGCAGCCGCGCATTCCTGATCACCACCACCCCTTCGGGGCTGAGCGGTTGTCACCAACGATTTATAAATCCGGAAATACTGGATGTTGCCCCGGTAACCAGCAACAATTTTTTCCTGGTTTTTACCTCCGGACTTGATACGGCTTCTTTTTCACCATCTGTTTTTACCATTTCCCCGTCAGACTCCTTCTTATGCCCGCCTATTTTCAGTGTCATTTCCACACCTGAGCAACCCCTGATCCGGATCAGCCCGAATCCCTTCCGGGAAAGTATGACGGTTGAGCTGTCCCGGTGGAACGATCAGGACTTGCTTTGGATGGAAGGGTATAATCTATATGGAAGCCTGATCCTGCAAGTTCCCTTAACTTCAGGCATTAACCGGATTCCTGTTGTTTCTGCAGGGGATGGCTTTTTTATTATCCTTATCCGGAATGAACATACAGTATTACTGCGTGAAAAAATGATCAGGATCCGGCAGGCCTATTAGGTCCTCCTTTCAACGCCCGGAGGCACAAACGGAAATTAAGTACATTTGCCTGAACATCGAATCCATCATCCGGTATGAGCATGACTGCAATTGCGGGCCCGACAGGCGTCATTTCCCGTTTCCGGAAACAGACAAAATGGCCGTTGCGTATGCTGCTTTTTTTTTGCATCATTGTATTGCTGGCGCCCATACTGGCGACCGATGAACCCTTGTTTGTCAGTTACCGGGGCCATACTTTTTTCCCGGCTTTCAGTTTTAAAAAAGCCGTATTCATCCGCAATCCACAAACCGGTATGGAGGAACGTTTACAGTTTGATATCACGGAATGGAAAAAACTCGATTGCACGTCCATCCTGTTTGCACCGGTACCTTATTCGCCAGGCAAAAGTGACCTGGTCAATGCGGATTGCCAGTCGCCATTCGGAAAACAGTTATTCGAAACAGGCGATGCGCGAATAGTGCCAATACCTTTTCGCTTCAGGCATTTTCTGGGTACGGGAAAAACCGGAGATGACTTGTTATCCGGCCTGATACATGGTACAAGGGTATCCTTTTTTGTGGGCCTGTTATCCATGGCATTGGCATCCCTGATAGGCATCACCCTTGGCGCTGCAGCCGGATATTTTGGAGATCGTACACTTCGTTTCCGGCGCGGAACAGGTATCATGGCCGCAGCCGGATTGTTGCCGGCCTGGTTTTACGGATTCCAGACCCGGAAGTTTGTGTTGGAGGATGCCTTTGAATCTTCGTTCAGCAACGGTCTCCTGCAAACGTTGCTATCCATGCTGTTCTTCCTCATCATCCTGCTGCTTTTTATTGCTGCAGGCCGTTATGCTTTAAAGAATGGGTGGTTCGAAAAAAGAATGAACCTTCCTGTCGATTCCCTCCTGTCCAGGATCATGGATATTTTCACTTCCCTGCCCCGACTACTCCTGATACTTACATTGGCGGCCATCACCAGGCCTTCCTTTATCAATATAGTGATCATCATCGGCTGTACATACTGGACTGAAATCGCCCGTCTGACGAGGGCCGAGATGTTGCGACTGCGCGAAACGGATTATATCCAGGCTGCACGCGCCCTGGGGTTCGGTCATGCCCGGATCATGTTCCGGCATGCCTTGCCCAACAGCATGGGTGCCGTACTCGTGGCCATAGCCTTTGGCGCCGCATCCGCCATCCTCACCGAGTCCGGGCTTTCTTTCCTGGGAATTGGCGTACCCCAGGATGTTGTCACCTGGGGCTCCCTGCTCGCAACGGGCAAGGAAAACATCAGCGCCTGGTGGCTGACGGTCTTCCCAGGAACCGCCGTATTCATCATGGTCTTCGTATATAACCTGCTGGGCGAAAGTTTCCGCCAGGCTTTGACCCCCGATGCCTGAGGGATCAGGGTGAACAACCCTGCTGCAGGCAGCAGAGCATCGTTCCGGTTATTTTTCATTCATCGAATACGGGGGAATTCATCCTAAGTGGTTAAAAAGGGATTGTTCTTTTTTTCGAATCCAATGCTGGTAGATGGTCCGTGCCCCGGATAAACCTTTACCTGATCGGGCAATGTAAACAACACCTTGTTAATGCTGCTGATCAGCTGGCTGTAATCACCGCCCGGCAAATCCGTACGGCCAATGCTCTGCCGGAACAGCACATCCCCGCTGATGACTGTCATGGAATACTCATCATAAAAACAAAGGCTTCCCGGGCTGTGACCGGGAGTGAGCAACACCTTTAAGCGGGTATGACCAAAAATAATTTCATCGCCTTCCCGGATCAGTACCGTTGGCTCCGGCACGGGATCCGGGAAAATACCATATTGTGGACCGTATTCAGTCACTGCCCTCAGCAGCGGAATTTCCATCAGGTGCAGTTCAAGCTGAAGGCCATAGGTATCGGCCACCCAACGGTTTCCCAGTACATGGTCAATATGGCAATGTGTATTGAGCAGCCGTACAGGCTTCAGTTGCTGCCGGTTGATAAAACTGCCGAATTCATCCTTTTCAGCGGGCGAATAACATCCCGGATCAATGATGATGCAGTTTTTTGTTTCATCGGATAAGATATACGTGTTTTCCTGGAATGGATTAAATGTAAAATAATCAACCTGTAACATGATGCATGAAGCCGTGTTAGATTTCCGGGATTCGACCGGTATACGTTTTTAGCGGCAGCAGACGGCAGCGAAACCGGATATCTTCTTCATTGCCCTCCCCTTCCGGCAGCAAAGGTACTATTAATGTCTTCAAACCGGCGGATTTGCACCGGGAGAAAGAAACCAGGAGGCCGACCCGTGGAAGCGGCCGTTAATTTTGTTTTTTGGATATCTCCTTAAGAAAAGTGTAACCTTTTTCAGTTTTTGATCGTTTTCCGGTCATCAAAAGGAGGGAAGACCTGTTTTTCCTGTTCCTGCCATTTAATCACAACTAAATCCCGCAACAAAGTCCCAACATGAAACACAAAATCTTTAACAGTCAACGGCAAAAACAAATTCAGAAATCCATCCTGGTACTGGTGACCGGTTCACTTGCTTTGGCCACATTGATTTATATAGTGGTCTGGCTGACCGGAAACCTGGGTACTCCTTCCTCCTCGAAGGCAGCGCCAGGCATGATGGGAGACAAAACCGTTACATCCGGAACGGTGATTCTCAATGAATACACCACCCTGAATTCAAATGCTTCCGCCGGCGCCACCCAAATTACAGCCGGAAGCAATACCCTGAATGCCAACAGCCGCTTCTCGGGCAATCTTTCGGCCGGTGAACTGGTGATGATCATACAAGTACAGGGAGCCACGATGAATGATGTAAACAGCGCCTCATATGGCAGCATCAGTAACTATAACAACTGCGGCAAATATGAATTCGCCGAGGTTAGCGGAGTTTCCGGATCCACGAAAATCAATCTTACCACAGGTTTAAAATATGCCTATACCTCTTCAGGCAAAACACAGGTCATACGCGTACCCCGCTACATGAACCTCACGGTTAACAGTGGCGCGACCATCAGTTGCCAGTCCTGGAACGGCTCAACAGGCGGAATTGTGGCCATCGAAGTTAATAAAATCACGACCATTAATGGTGACATCGATGCTTCCGGGAAAGGATTCCGGGGCGGAGCGGTGGAACAGCAAACCAAAACCCCTGGAAATCACACGGACTGGCGTTCTTCCAGCGACCAGGATGGAGCTGAAAAGGGTGAAAGCATTTGCGGATACCAATCGGGCTATTCCAATGGCAGGTATGGCCGTGGCGCACCTGCCAACGGAGGTGGAGGAGGAAATTCACACAATGGAGGGGGTGGAGGTGGCGCCAACGGTAATAACGGTATCGCCTGGAACGGTAAGGGCAATCCCGATAACAGCGATGCCAACTGGACCACGGCCTGGGAACTGGAAGCTGCCGGATTTTCTTCCAATACCTCCTCAGGCGGAGGCCGCGGAGGATATGCCTGGTCTTCCAACAATCAAAATCCGCTTACCCTTTCGCCCGGAAATGCATCCTGGGGAGGCGACTCCCGCTACAATGTGGGTGGCTATGGAGGCCATCCCCTTGACTATTCAGGCGGCCGGATTTTTATGGGCGGCGGAGGCGGTGCAGGCGATTCCAATGACGGAAAAGGCACTGCAGGTGGAAACGGTGGCGGTATCGTATTTCTTGTAAGTGGCGGTGATATCACCGGAACCGGAACCATATCTGCAAATGGAAATGCAGCCTCCAATGTGAGCGGTTCCGGAAGCATGGATGCGCCCGGCGGGGGTGGTGGAGGCGGAACCATCATGGCATTCAGCCGGACGGGGTCGGTCAGTAACCTTACCTTCCAGGCCAACGGCGGTGCCGGCGGCAATTGGGTGGCCTCCGGTTCAACCAATGAAAATGAAGGAACAGGAGGAGGAGGAGGAGGAGGCTATATCAGCCTGACCAACCCGACTTCCATTTCCCAATCGGTTACGGCCGGAGCCAGCGGACAAAGTAATAATTCCATCCTGAACAATTTTAAACCCAACGGATCAACCAATGGAAATACCGGTCAAACGGCCACGAATCCCCCGAATCCATACTCCGGCTCGGTAACACTTCCCATCGTACTGACTAATTTTTCCGGTCATGCTGACGGACAAGTGGTCATCCTGGAATGGACCACGGCTTCAGAACAAAACAACAACTATTTCACTCTTGAAAAAAGCGATAATGGCACCTCCTATAGTCCTTTTGGAACGATAAAAGGAGCGGGCAATTCATCCACGCCGAAATCCTATTCTGTAACCGACCGCGAACCACTTGCAGAAATGACCTATTACCGGTTAACTCAAACTGATTATAACGGACAGCACAAAACATTTCCGCCTGTTGTGGTTGACCGGAAAGCGGATGTTCCGGTCCAGGCTGCCAATACACGCGCCTTTCCCAATCCCTTCCAAAACCAGGTGAACCTTGAATTTAATTACAACGGAGATGACGCCCAGGGCCTCCTCAAATTAACGGACGTAAATGCCCGGCCGGTGCAGTTCCAGGTCATCAACCTGGTAACCGGAAAAAACAGCTTCACCCTTGACAGGCTGCAGCAACTGCCAGGTGGTTTCTATTTCCTGCAGGTAGAATCCGACAACCGCCCCTTGATTCACCTGAAACTTTTAAAAAACTAAGGGAACTGCCGTCCGGGATTTCCGGATATTATTTAAAATATTGGTACCGGGCCGGAAGGGTTATCTTCCCGGCCCGGTTTCATTTTTATCCTCCAGGCGTTCCTGATCCCGGTTTAACCACCGCAACCTTAAGGGGTTTCAGCTGTTCCGGGAAAGCGCAGAAAATTGCTACTTTTGCCCTTCTTTCCCGAAAATGGAAGCCACAACCGACATATTGCAGGAAGCCCATTGGGATACCCAACTCAGGGAGCTGAAGTGCTGTGTCCTGATCCCGACTTATAATAACGCCGGGACGCTTGCCGGGGTGATTTCCGCCGTATCAGCTTACACGCCTGACATCCTGGTGGTGAATGACGGATCGACCGATCAGACGGCGACCATCCTGAAGCGTTATCCCGGTGTTAGGGTATACCATCAATACCCCAACCAGGGCAAAGGTATGGCCCTGAGGAACGGCTTCAAATTTGCTTCCGGACTTGGCTTTGAATACGCCCTCACCATTGATTCAGACGGTCAACATTTTGCCGAAGACATTCCCTGGTTCGTGGAAAAAATAAAAGCCGAACCCGGCTCCCTCATTATCGGTGCACGAAATATGAACCAGGCCGGCGTGCCAGGAAAAAGCAGCCTGGGCAACCGCATCTCCACTTTCTGGTTCCGCTTTGAAACCGGCATCACTCTTCCCGATACCCAGTCGGGTTACAGGCTTTATCCACTGGCGCCTTTGCGTGACATGCATTTTTTCACCACCAAATTTGAGTTTGAAATCGAAGTAATCGTCAGGGCTGCATGGAAGGATGTGCCGGTCACCTCGGTACCGGTGAAAATTTTTTATGCACCAGCCGGAACGCGCGTTTCACACTTCCGGCCCTTTCAGGATTTTACCCGGGTGAGCATCCTCAACACCCTGCTGGTGGTAGTTGCCGTTTTTTATTATAAACCAAGAAATTTTTTTCGCAGGCTAAAAAAAAAAAAACTGAGGGAGCAGTTGCACCAGGAATTGTTTAACCGGCAGGAATCGAACTACCGGAAAACATTTTCTGTTGCCTTCGGGATATTTATGGGTATTGTACCGGTCTGGGGTTTTCAGATGCTGCTGGCCCTGACCCTCTCCTACCTGCTGCGGCTGAACAAGGTGCTGGTGATCCTGGCAGCGAACATCAGCATTCCCCCGCTTATCCCAGTCATCATCTACCTGAGCTATGTGGCCGGCGGCATCGTACTCGGAAAACCTTTCAATGATTTATCCTTCAGCACTGACCTGGACGTCGGTGGGGTCAGTCACAAATTTTTCCAGTACGTGGTGGGAAGTCTTGTTTTTGCTCTTGCTGCAGGTTTGTTTTTTGGCGCCCTCACCTGGCTTTATTTAAAACTATTCCGGAAACAATCCCTGTAAACAGGCAATATGGCAGGCTTCTTTCTCTTCCTCTACGATCTCTTCAGGAAACACCGCATGGCATTCTTTACGGCGGTAACCGGCCTTGCCGTCCTGGCGGGATATACCGGTTCACAAATCGGGCTGGAGGAAGATATTTCGAAAGCCATGCCGGCGGATGAAAAGACGGAAAGGCTGAATGATGTTTTCCGGCAAAGCCGGTTCACCGATAAACTGGTGGTCACCCTCTCCCTTTCCGATACTGCGAAAGAAGATCCGGATCTACTGGCGTTGTTTGCCGATTCCCTGGTTTCCCGGCTTTCGGAACGCTTCAAGCCCGAATATATCCGGGAAATCACGGGCATCACTTCCGATGAAATGATGCGCGAGGTTTATGATTCACTATACGAAAACATCCCGCTTTACCTGGATGAGACGGACTATGACCGCCTGGAGCAACAGCTCACTGATTCAGTCATCGGCAGGACCCTGGGGAAAAACTACAGGGCTCTGCTTTCCCCGGCCAGCCTGGCGCTGAAGGCCGGAATTCTCCGCGACCCGCTGGGCCTGACACCCCTGGTGCTGAAAAAACTGTTTTCCTTTCAGTTTGATGAAAATTTTGAAATGAATAACGGTTATATATATACGAAAGATAAAAAACACCTGCTCTTTTTTATCACCCCGGCGGCTTCATCACGGGAGACTGCCCGCAACTCCAAACTGATCGGGGCGCTCGATGAATCCATCACCTCCCTGCAAAACGATTTTCACCACGAGGTGAAAGCCGATTATTTCGGGGCTGCTGCCGTTGCCGTTTCCAATGCCCTGCAAATCAAAAAAGACATCCGTTTCACCGTAGCCCTGTCGGTTGCCCTGCTGATGCTCTACCTCGGTTTTTATTTCAGGCGCATCAGCGTCCTGTTCATCATATTCCTGCCCCTGCTTTTCGGGGGACTCGTTTCACTCGCTGCACTGGCCCTGATGAAAACAACCGTGTCGGTGATCGCACTGGGAATCGGGGCCATCCTGCTGGGCATCACCATCGACTATTCCCTGCATGTGCTGAGTCATTTCAGGGATTCAGGTTCCGCCAGGCAGGTGATTCGCGAGCTGGCCATGCCCCTGATTATTTCCTGCCTGATTACGGCCCTGGATTTTCTCTGCCTTCTCTTTGTGAAATCGGAAGCCCTGCAGGACCTCGGACTGTTTGCCGCCATCAGCGTCTTCAATGCCGCCCTGGTAGCCCTGACGGTTTTGCCCCAGCTGATGAAAGCCGGCAAGCGTACGGAAAAAGTTGTCACTGCTGTTCCATCCACCGGTTTGGCAAGCCGTTTCTTCGCATACCGGTTTGACAAAAACCGGATACTCATTGCCGTAATCGTCATCTTCTCGGTTTATAGCGCTTTTATCCTCGACCAGGTGGAGTTTGAAGCCGACATGATGAAAATGAATTTCATGGACCAACACCTCCAGGAATCAGAGAATGCACTGAACAGATTCAGCCATGTTTCACGGAAATCCGTTTTCCTGATCGCCACCGGTAAAACACTCAATGATGCCCTTCATACCAGCGAACAATTGCTTCATCCGCTCGACAGCCTGAAAAACAACCTGGTGGTGAAGCAGTATTCCTCCGCCACCAGTCTGCTGCTGTCGGATTCCATGCAGGAGGTGAAGATTGGCCGGTGGAACAACTTCTGGTCGGAGGAAAGAAAGGCGTTGCTGAAACAAAGCCTGGTTCAAAACGGCTTACGATATAAATTTAAAGCTTCCGCTTTTGAGCCCTTCTTTCAATTGCTGGATAAGAAGTTCATGCCACTGGATAATGAAGTTCACGGTAAAATCAAAGATAATTTCCTGCATGATTATATCGATCAGCAGCCCGGCCAGACCACGGTGGTCACGCTGGTCAAGGTGGATGACGAACAGAAGCCGGTGGTTTATAAATCATTCGAAAACAGGGACAACCTCCTCATCCTCGACAAGCAATACCTGACCAACCGGTTTGTGAATGTGCTGAAAGATGATTTTGCATTACTGGCCAACCTGTCCTTTTTTCTCGTCCTCCTCATCCTCATCCTCTCCTACGGGCGCTGGGAACTGGGGCTGATCTCCTTTCTTCCCATGATCATAGCCTGGATCTGGATCCTCGGCATCATGGTGCTGACGGGCATCAAATTCAACATTATCAACATCATCATCTCCACCTTCATCTGCGGACTGGGTATTGATTACAGCATATTCATCATGAGCGGGCTCCTGCATGAATACAAATACGGGCATGCTGTATTATCCTCCTATAAAAAATCCATCTTCCTGTCAGCCACCACTACCATCCTCGGTGTAGGCGCCATGATTTTCGCCCGGCATCCTGCCTTACATTCCATTGCCATTCTGTCGGTTATCGGTATGTTGTGCGTGGTACTGATGGCCTACACCATAGAACCCCTCCTCTTCGGACCACTCGTGTTAAACCGGAAAGCGAAAGGAAAACTGCCCTGGACCTTCCTGACGCTATTCCTTTCCTTCTTTGCTTTCGCCTATTTTTTTGTAGGCTGTATTTTATTAACCGTGCTGGGCTTGATTTTTCCCTTTTTACCCATGCCGATGAAAAATAAAAAATATATTTTTCATTTTATCCTTGGAACCTTTACGGGCTCGCTGATTTATGTGATGATCAACGTCCGAAAGAAAATCATCAACCCGAACCGGGAGCAGTTCAAAAAACCGGCTGTTGTCATTGCCAATCACCAGAGTTTTCTCGACATTCTGCTACTCACCATGATCAACCCGAAGATGATCCTGCTCACCAACGACTGGGTATACAATTCCCCGTTCTTTGGGCGTGTGGTAAAATTTGCGGATTTCTATCCCGTATCCAAAGGATTTGAAAACAGCATTGATTCCCTGAGGGAAAAAGTCAGCAATGGCTACTCCATTGTGATCTGGCCCGAAGGCACCAGAAGTAAAACACACCGGATGGGACGTTTTCACAAGGGAGCCTTTTTCATTGCCGAACAACTGCAGCTCGACATCCTGCCCATCCTCCTGCACGGCACCGGTGACACCATGTCGAAAGGCGATGACATCATGCTGAAAAACGGCAGGCTGACCCTGAAATACCTGGACCGCATCACGCCATCCGATACACGGTTTGGAAACGGTTATGCCGAGCGAACCAAACAGGTGGCCCGGTATTTTAAACAGGAATATGCCAGGCTTCGCCTGGAGCGTGAGACTCCTTCCTATTACCGGGACCGGCTGGTGAAAAATTACATTTATAAAGGACCCATACTGGAATGGTACCTGCGCATCAAACTCAGGCTGGAAGATCATTATGCCCTCTTTCATGAACTGGCACCCCGGACCGGCAAGATTACCGATATCGGATGCGGGTACGGTTTTATGACCTATATGCTGGGGTTCCTCTCGGAAGAACGGAAACTAACCGGAATTGATTACGATGAAGATAAAATTGCGGTGGCCAATAACTGCGTGGCCAAATCGGAACAGTTTACCTTTGTTTCGGGTGATGTAACCAACATGCCCATCGAACCGGCCGATTGTTTTATCATCAGTGATGTGTTGCATTATTTCCCCAAAGACAAACAGCAGGCGCTGGTTCAGAAATGCCTGGAACAGTTGAATCCCGGCGGCACCCTCATCATCCGGGACGGGAATGCCTCCCTGAAAAAAAGACACCGGGGCACCCGGCTTTCGGAATTCTTTTCCACGAACATCGGTTTCAACAAAACAGGATACAGGCAACTTTTCTTCCTGGCAAAAGAAGACCTGGAATCCTACTGCAGGGGATTTGATGTCAGCAGACGGGTGATTGACAATACCAGGTTCACCTCCAATATCATTTTTGTTGCGGTGAAAAAAAACGGACAAACAGGAAAGCACCATGGAAATCTTTGATGTCGTCATCGCCGGCAGCGGACTGGGCGGTCTTCAATGTGCCTATATCCTCGCCAGGGAAGGTTACAACGTATGCCTGCTGGAAAAAAACAGGCAGTTTGGAGGCAACCTGCAGATTTACTCCAGGGACAAATGCATTTTTGATACCGGCATACATTACATCGGCGGACTGATGGAAGGGCAGAACCTGCACCAGTATTTCAAATACTTCGACATCATCGATAAGCTGAAATTGAAACGCCTCGACATGGAGGCTTTTGATAAAATTTCATTTGACGGTGACCCGGTGGAATACCATTACGCCCAGGGATACGATCTGTTCCGTGAAACGCTGTGCAGTTATTTTCCCTCGGAACGAAAGGCGATCGAAACTTACTGCCTGCAAATGCAGGAAATTGTGGATCATTTTCCGCTCTACCGCATCCGTGAAGGCGATGAAAATTCGTTCTTTTCCAGGGATTTGAATGTGGGGGTGAAACCGTTTATCGAATCCCTCACGGCTAACCAGAAACTCAGGAATGTGCTGGGCGGCAATAACCTGCTGTATGCCGGTGTAGCCGATAAAACTCCCTTATATGTACATGCCCTGGTGTTGAACTCCTATATCGAAAGTTCCTGGAAAATGGTGGACGGGGGCTCGCAGATCGCCCGACACCTGATTAATAACATCCGGGAAAAAGGAGGAACTGTATTGAATTACCAGGAGGTAACCCGTTTTGGTTTTGAAAACGACAGGCTGGCCTATGCCGAAACCAGCCATGGACAGCGCTTTTATGCAAAAAATTTCATTTCCAATATTCATCCGCAGCAAACACTGAAACTGGTGGAACAGGACAGAATGAAGAAAGTTTACCGCAACCGGATCAACAGCCTGGAAAACACCATTTCCATTTTCATCCTGAACCTCGTCTTTAAAAAAAATACGTTTCCGTATCTCAATTTCAATCATTACCACTACCGTAAGAATGACGTATGGGATCTTTTTGACGCGCCACCTGAGGACTGGCCGGAAAGCTATGCACTCTTTACACCTGCCGGCAGCAGGAGTGAGCACTATGCCGACTGCATGTCGGTGATGACCTATATGAAATACTCGTGGATGAAACCCTGGGAAAAATCCTTTCATACCATACCCGACCGGGATGAAACCAGGGGCGAAGCATACGAAGCCTTTAAAACCAGGATGTCGGAACAATTACTGGAACAGGTTGAAAAAAAATTCCCCGGTATCCGGAACAGCATTCATTCCACCAACGCCTCCACTCCGCTCACGTTCCGCGATTACCTGGGCAACGGGGACGGATCCATTTACGGCATCCTGAAAGACTACCATGAACCGCTGCGCACCTTTATTTCTCCCCGTACCAAAATTCCCAACTTGTTTCTCACCGGGCAAAACCTGAATATGCACGGTGTATTGGGTGTCACCATTGGTGCCGTTAAAACCTGTGCTGAATTTTTAGGGATGAGTTACCTGGTGAAACGGATCAACGAGGCATAGTCATCATTTGGATTGCATTTCCAATGAATCGAAGAAAATTTCTGTTTTTGCAGAAGTTAACCTGCTAACACCATTTTAATCCACGTTATTTAAGTTCCTCTTTTTTAAACATCCGGATTTTATTTATTGGTAATTAATATGTAGGTTTGCCTGTTAAGCCATTGACGGTTTGAATCTCCTCGAAAACATCAAGATTGCCCTGCAAAGCATACGAAGCCAGTTGCTGCGCACCACCCTGACGGCCCTGATCATATCCATCGGCATCATGGCCCTGGTTGGTATCCTGACAGCCATTGACGCCATCAAAGGTTCCATCAGCGACAATTTCTCCAGCATGGGCGCCAACAGTTTCACTATACGCAATTCGGGCATGGGCATACGGATCGGCAAGAAAGGCAAAAGGCCGAAACGCTACAAGGAAATCACCTGGTACGAAGCCAACCGGTTTAAAGATGAATTCAAATTTGAAGGCCGGGTGTCGCTGGCCGCCATTGCCACCCCGGTGGGAACGCTGAAATACAAATCGGTGAAATCAAATCCCAACATCATGGTGACCGGTTCCGATGAAAATTACCTCATCACCTCCGGGTTGCAGTTGAAGGATGGCCGGAACTTCTCCCCCCTCGACCTGGAATTGGGCAACAACGTAGTCATCCTCGGCTATGCCATCTGCAATAAACTATTCGGGAAGGAGCCTTCACTGGACAAGGTGATCAGCGTTGGCGATTCCAAATACCGGGTCATCGGGGTGCTGAAGGAAAAGGGCTCCAGCATGGGTTTCGGGGGCGATAACATTGCCGTGATCCCCCTGCTTAACGCCAAGCAAAAAAGTTACCTCGGGCAAAACGATTCCTACGCCATCACCGTGCAGGTGGCCGATGTATCCCAACTGCAGACAGCCGCCGGAGAGGCCACCGGCCTGCTCCGCATCATCCGGAAGGACCTGCCGGGCGAAGCCGATTCCTTCGAGATCACGCAGAGCGACAGCCTTTCCAACCTGCTTATCGACCAGCTGAAATACGTCACCATTGCCGCCACCATCATCGGCTTCATTACGCTCCTGGGTGCAGCCATCGGGCTGATGAACATCATGCTCGTATCGGTAACGGAGCGAACACGGGAAATCGGCATACGAAAAGCCATTGGCGCTAACGCGGCCACTATACGCAATCAGTTCC
>CAYWHE010000042.1:0-22944 GCA_964458125.1 uncultured Flavobacteriaceae bacterium
TACCAGCAGCGCCTGGCCGCTGCCCTGCAGACGCTGGATCAGCTCGACAAGCAGATCTCGGACTACGTGGCGACGCATCCGCGCGCGGCGGAACTCGGGAGTTTCGATCCCGCGTTCGAGCGACTGCGCGCATCGTTCGCGACCCAGAATCAACTGGTCACCAAGCTGCAGGAGTCACTGCAGGTGGCTCAACTGGACGCCGTGACCTCGAGTGACAGCCAGCAGGGCAAGTTTCTTTTTCATTCCGGTTGAATAGGTTTCAATCAGGTTATCTAACGGAATGGCCAGGTAGGGTAGTAGCGCTTCCAGGTTAAACTGAAGGTTGGTCTGGTCGAATAGGGCCAGGTACTCCCTCCCGGTAATGCGTGAATAAAAAAAGTTGGAAGTCTCCAGGTAACCCGTATCGGCTGATTTTACCGGGTTCCCGTTTATCTTTATAGTACCCGAAATTGGTTTTAATACACGGGCCAGCAGATTGAACAGTGTGGTCTTGCCCGCACCGTTCAATCCGACAATGCCAATGATTTGTTCGGTTGGCAATATCATGTGAATGGATTTTAGAACTAACGTATCTCCATATCCGGCTGTCAGGTTATTAAGTTCAATCATACAGGTAGTTGTTCAGGTTTTTTTTCGCCTTAAAATAATAGCACAGGGCCATCCCCATTGGAACAGGAAAAAAGAATGGTACGCACGACCCGATCACCATCAGGCCCGAGAGGATACTGTTGGCTTTCATCCGGGTATGCGGTTCGTACAGGGTGTATTTGAAAAAAACCGCAAAGGCAAGAGCGGCCAGTTGTGTCAGCAGGAAGAGGAAATTTATCCAAAGCCAGTCCGGGCCAAGAAAAAAGGCATTCAGTGAAAGAACGGGAATAAAGAGCAGCAACAAATAACGGCCGTGACGTAGAAACTTTTGCCTGAGTAAGTCTTCGGGTTTGTTCCCGTTTGCCTTCAACATGACCAGGTCTTCGTTTTCTTCATAAAAGGATACCAGAATGCCGGTGATTAACCATAGCCCTACAAGCGGTGCAATCGTTAACCATGATGTGCAAAGCGCAAGCAGGTATACAGGTATAAGGACCAGGTAAGTTTTACGGAATCCACTGATAAGTTCAAAATCTTTTGGTGATAGGATACGGGATAGTTTTTTAAAGGTAGTTGAATTATTATTCACTGGCCGGTATAAAGGAACGGCCAGTAGAAGTCCGTAGCTCATTAAAAAAAAATAGGGATGTGGTGTCAGGAGCGAAGGTGACGTAAAGAAAAAGATTAAGCAGGCGTACTCAGCATAAATTTCCAGGTAGGGATGGGGTAGTTTCCGGTAAACAAAATCAATATCCGGCCGGTTGCTTTGAAGGATGAAACAAATAACTACCGGAATAACTGCCATCAAAAAGGCCGAAGAAATATGAAGGTAGTATTGGTAAGAACCGTAAATAAATCCAAGAAAAATGACAGATACGATAAGCGTATAAAGACCCAGTTCCCGGATATGCCTGGACCCTTGGTGAAACCGCAGACGAACTAAATGCAGGCGGAAATTGCCGGGCTGTGTGATAGTGGGTGTTTTCAAGGATGACAGGATTCCACGTTGAAACCGGGGCCTATGCTAAGACAAAGATAGGAGAATAAATCAGTCATAAAGTAGCACAAAATCAATGTATTGCAAAATATTTTATTGTTTAGAATGATTCTAAATAAACTTTTATAAATTTGCCCCCAGTCTAAATTTGATTTTTATGAAACTCCATTCTGTTTTAACCTTTTTCCACCTTGTCCTGGTGACCGGAACAGGCGCCTATGCACAAAAGACGGCAACAGCCGAAGATTCACTGGATACAAAAGCCAATAAAGGGCAATCCACTTTTCTGGGCGGCTATGGGGACATTTCGTATGTCCGGAATTTTAATGAACAAACAAGTCTGATGAACCTGAACAGGGCTGTTCTATTTGTCGGCCATAAATTCAGCGACAGGATTTCCCTGTTTACGGAATTTGAACTGGAGGATGCGAAAATTGCCGGCGGCGACCCCGGTGGTGAATTTGCGCTGGAACAGGCTTATTTGAAATTTATCCTGACCAGGAACCTGTATGTTTCCGCCGGCCTGATAATTCCGCGTATCGGGATGATTAATGAAAATCATCTTCCCGCCGATTTTAACGGTGTGCAACGCCCTGTCGTGGAAAGGTATGTGATTCCGGCTACATGGCGGGAGATTGGCATTGGCCTGAATGGCCATTTAAATCGTATTCCCCTGCATTTCAGTCTGGCCGTATTGAACGGGTTAAACGGTTCCGGGTTTGAACATGGTACCGGTATTCGTGAAGGCCGTTTTGAAGGAAGGGATGCTACGGCCAATAATATGGCCGTTACGGCTTCCTTACTGTATTCCTGGAGCCAGTTTAAGATCCAGGTTTCAGGTTATGCAGGAGGTAGTGTGGGTGAAAGTCCCAGAATGGCAGACAGCCTGAAGCTGCAATCCGGTATCTTTGGCACGCCTGTCTTACTGGGTGAAATAAATGTGCAGTACCGGACCGGGGGACTTGCTTTTAAAGCTTTGGGAAGTATGGTTTCCATCCCGGATGCCTTTGAACTGAACAGGGCCTATGCAGGAAATACTCCGGAGTTCGAATACGGATGTTATGCCGAAGTGGCTTATGACCTTCTCCATGACTGTAAGAAATCAAATGAACATCAATGCTGGTTGTTTGCCAGGTATGAGAAATTTGATCTGAATGCAAGAATCCCTTCCAATGGCATCATGGATGAAACACTGAAACAGGATCATCTCATTGCCGGCATTTCCTACCTGCCCCTGTCCAATATAGTCATCAAGGCCGATGTCCGGATACTGAGGACCGGGAAGGAAAATAACGCGCTTATCATCAACCCGGATCCGGGACAACCTGCCTACCGGCAGCATAACTCATTCCTGAATATCGGTGTAGGTTATGCCTTCTGAACAGTTCACCTCCAACTATTAAGCTATCAGGCATTGAACAGAAGATCTTTTATTCGGGGAACCTGTGGATTATGTTGTTCCACCATTGCGCTGGGCGTGATGCATCAACTGGAGGGATGTAAAACAACCTCGCTGTACAGGGCCGAAATGGTAGAGAAAAAAATTTTCATCCCCCTGACCGAATGGAAGGAGTCAAAGGTCAAATTGGTTCGGATAAAAAAGCAACCTTATGACCTGGCTGTGGTCCGGTTGGGTGAAACTTCCTTTGTGGCCTTCCAGCTGAGATGCACCCATGCCGATAATGAATTGTTTTTTAACGGAAACCTTTTCAACTGCCCCCGGCATGGCAGCAATTTTAATATGGAAACAGGGAAACCGATGAAAGGACCTGCCGAAAAAAGTCTCTACAGGTTTGATTCGTATATTTCAGGAACTGACCTTGTTGTTGAACTTTCATAATGGAATAAAATAAACTCCCGGAATGAAATATTCAGTTTGTTGTCTTTTATTGATTTCATGCTTGTTTCCATCCTGTAAAAAAGAAGGGAAGGATGAACAGGTTGATTCTGCATTATTGGAAAAAAAAGTGCTGGAAGATTTTGCAACATTTGTAGCTATACCGAATTATGCCGATTTTGAAATCAGGGCGGAATTGCTTCACCAGGCCGTGATCACCCTGGATACGGGCACTAACGATGTCAACATGGACCTTGCGCAGAATGCATGGAGAATGCTGCGGCAAACCTGGGAACAATCGGAAGCCTTCCTTTTTGGCCCGGTGGAGGATTACCATTTCGATACTGAAATTGATGACTGGCCGGTTAATCAGGTAGACCTCGATTCCCTGCTTAGTGGCCATGCAACGCTGGATTTACAGGCCATTCTCACCCTGCAAACAGCACTGAAGGGATTCCATCCGCTTGAATATCTGTTATTCGGTGCAGAAGGCAACAAGACCGCCACAAGCCTGACGCTTCGTGAGAAGGAATATATGAAAGCCCTCGCTCTTCACCTGCAACAGGTTTCCCATCAGATTCATAACGGCTGGGATCCTGTACAAACCGGAAGTTTTTATTATACCTGGACTTCGGCCGGATCAGGCAGCAACCGGTTTCCTGAACGACTCGATGCCTGGGTTACGATGATATCTGCCATGGCTGGAATCTGTGAAGTGGTTGGAGAAAATAAGATGCAGGAGCCGCTGGTGACACAGGATTCCACCATTGAAGAATCACAGTTTTCCAATAATTCCCTCCAGGATTTCCGGAATAATATACAGAGCGTGGCCAATGTCTATTTTGGTAAATATAAGGATGAAGGAACCGGTATGAATGAATGGGTTAATGCAAACCATATTTCCCTGGACTATAAAATTCAGCAACAGCTTCACGCCGCTATCAACGCGCTGAATAGCATTACACTGCCCTACGGGCAGGCCATATTTTCCCAGCAAATTCAGATCCTGAATGCCCAGGCTGCCATTCACAACCTGAAGGTTACGCTGGAAGATGAACTGCTGCCTTTTGTGACGGCCACTATTAAAAACTGATCATGAGCAGTTTTCCCGTACCCGTACTCAGAAAAGGAAATTTATTTTTATTTATGCTTTCTGCAGTGCTCTTCATCATGAGTTGCCGTAAACCGGAACCTTTTCCGGATGAGGATTATGATGAACGCATGTCGGGTGGCGGTAATACCGTGTTTGATAACAGTTCACAGGCTTATAGCCATGAGTTCCCTGGTCTTTCCATTCGCGATCAGCTGGTGCATGAAATCGGTGATGCTGCATTCGAACAGACATTCGTAACCGCACCTGCCCCTGTCAACAGCGGTCTGGGTCCTGCCTTTAACAATGTATCCTGCAGGTCCTGTCACCATAATGATGGTTCCGGGTCACCCACAACAGGTGGCATTAACTCGGCTTTACTGGTCAGGATCAGTTTACCCGGAGCCGGGCCTTTCAACCAGGCCATACCGGTGCCGGGTTATGGAACCCAGTTGCAGGACCGTGCCGTTGCCGGTAAAAAACCGGAATGCATGGTTCAAATTTCATATGTGGATAGCAGTGGTAATTTTGCGGACGGGGAAACATTTTCACTTCAGCAACCGGTTTATACACTGACTGACTTGCATGAACCCATCAATGGTAATTTCCAGCTCTCACCCCGCCTGGCCCCTCCGGTATTCGGCCTTGGTCTTCTGGAAGCAGTCCCGGAAGAAACCTTACGTCAACTCGCAGATGAATTCGATTCGGATGGAGATGGCATTTCGGGCAAACTTAATTATGTCTGGGATCCTGTTTCATATTCCGTGAAACCGGGCAGGTTCGGGCTGAAGGCCAATACAGCCGGCATCCTGGCACAGGTAGCAGGCGCCTATCACCAGGATATGGGGGTGACCAGTAAAATCTTTCCGGCGGAAAGCACATGGGGGCAAAGCCAGCATGATAATCTCAGCGATGATGAGGAATTGCAGGACAGCATCCTACAGGCCGTAAAATTTTATATTCAGACCCTTGCCGTACCGGCAAGAAGAAATGTTGATGATCCGGTGGTGAAGGAAGGAAAGAAATTGTTTTCTGAAGCGAAATGTAATAAATGCCATGTTCCTGTCCTCCATACCGGGGTCAATGTAGCCTTTCCCCCGCTCTCCAACCAGCGTATTCAGCCCTATACCGATATGCTCCTGCATGATATGGGGGAAGGTCTGGCCGATAACAGGAATGATTTTCTCGCATCTGGTCTGGAATGGAGAACAACACCCCTCTGGGGGATAGGTCTCCGCCCGATGGTGAATGTACCTCCCTATTACCTTCATGATGGCAGGGCCCGTTCCCTGACGGAAGCCATTTTGTGGCATGACGGGGAAGCCGGTCCGTCCAGGTTATTCTTTGAGCATCTGGACAAACCAAAACGTCAGGCATTGCTGCGGTTTATAGAGTCCCTGTAAGACCTGTAATTTCTTTTACCGGTTGTTCCTGCATCGTTCATCTTCATCATCAGGAACTGGCCGGTTTACAGGGATTGGAGACTGCCAAACCAGGGATTATTTTTTTCCGGGTGTAAGAAAGCACTCTTCATTGACATCATTTTGTTTTCACATTTCATATTATTTGCAACCGGGCCTGTTCCATTTCCGGAACAATGGAAAAACCATGCGATTGTATGGTGGATTGATCAGGTCTGCAGGTTGGCTGTATATGGAAACTGGATTACTTGCAAAATTTAGTAAACGGTTATTGCTGGCACTGTTTTTAGCCTGCACGACAGGTTTTTCCCTGTATGCCCGGTTCAGTCCATATGCCCTGAACATCCCGGCAGAATCTTTCCTTCCGGCAACCTCTTGTGCGAATGCTGTGTTTTCACATGACGGCAGTTTACCGGTATCATTGGTCTTGAGCCTCGTTTCATCAGACTCCGTTATTTGTTCAGGGGATACGGCCAAACTAGATGCGATGACCACGGGGGCCATAGCTTATGCATGGTCTCCGGCCATCGGGCTGAGCGCCACGACAGGCGCATCCGTAACAGCCTCGCCCCTGGCTACCACCACCTATACGGTGACAGCTTCTTATGCCGGAGGGTCAACGGCTTCAGCCTCCATCACACTCGGTGTTACCAATCCTCCGGCACTCAGCATAACAGCCTCTCATGCCACCTGCAATACACAGAATGGCTCGGCCTCCGTGATAGCTGCAGGAAATCCCGGACCTTTCACCTACGACTGGAACACGGTTGCACCACAGTTTACCCAAACCGCCGTTAATCTGTCACCGGGATCGTATACCTGTATCGTTACTGACCCTTACGGTTGCAGTTCCTCAGCGACTGCAACTATCAGCAGCCCGCCTGTGGGACTGGCTTCCATCACGTCTTTTTCGCAGCCTGCCTGTTCCGGTCAGCAAAACGGAACTGCAACAGTTACCGTATACGGTGGTTCGGGTCCGTATAACTACCATTGGAATACCGTTCCGGTCCAGACAAATGCTCAGGCCCTCAGCCTGCCTTCCGGTTCCTGGACAGTCACCATTACCGATGCCAATGCCTGCACGTTGAGCGCCGTTGTTATATTAACAGATCCGCCGGTCATACAATTGTCAGCATCTTCTGCGGATTCGTATTGCAGCAACCCAACCGGCATGGGCAGTGTGTTGGCTTCCGGTGGAACAGGTGCTTACACCTATCAGTGGAACACCGTTCCTGTGCAGACCAATGCTATTGCCGCAGGACTGACAGCCGGCACATATACCTGTATGGTTTCAGATTCAAATGCATGCACCGCTTCAGTTTCCATAACAGTCGGGTTCCTGAATCCTCCCTACCCTTTTGCCGGATTGGTTTTGCCGGTTGACTGCCATGGTAATTCCACCGGATCAGCATCAGTGATGGTTACGGGCGGAGCTCCGCCATACAATTATTCCTGGAATTCCCTTCCGGTTCAGTCGGTATCAACAGCCACCGGGCTTGCCGCTGGTACGTATACAATCACCGTTACTGACGCAGCCGGCTGCACGGGTACCTCACTGGTAAGTATAACGGAACCGCCCGTTCTGGCAGCACTGACAGGCAGTACAACAACGGCATGCAACATAAACAATGGAAAAGCCTTCGTTTTGGTTTCAGGTGGAACCCCGCCATATAACTACGGTTGGAATACAAATCCTGCCCAGTTTACCGATACAGCAAACGGATTGGCAACTGGCACCTATTTCTGCCAGGTCACCGACAGTCTTGGTTGCGCTCTGTTCCTGCAAATTCCGGTAACAGGCATGACGGCCGGGACTCCATTCATCGATTTCCGTCAGGATGCCCGTTGCAACGGTTCGTATGACGGGATGGCTACGGTTTCCATGTCGGGTGGCACACCGCCTTTTCAGTATACGTGGAATACCAGCCCTGTTCAGACGACGGCAACAGTTACCGGGCTTCCCGCCGGAAATTATCTGGTGACCGTAATGGATGCCGCGGGCTGTTCCGGCACGGTGGCAGTTGTGGTTTCAGAACCTCCTGTTTTAACGGCAACCACGGGTTCAACCAATAATTACTGCGGCGTCGTAACGGCTTTGGCCACCATGAATGCATCCGGCGGAACGCCCCCGTATCAGTATGCCTGGAATACCGTCCCGGTGCAGACAACCAGCCTGGCTACCGGCCTTCCAAACGGATCTTATAGTTGTACCGTTACGGATCTGAACGGATGTACGCTGAGCCATGCCTTTACAATCAGCGCTGTCGGCAGCGGTTCAATTTCCATTAACATGGTCATTCCTTCCTGCTCCGGCAGCCATAACGGTTCTGTATCGGCCGTCGTTACCGGGGGTGACCCGCCCTTTTCCTTCCTGTGGAACACCAGCCCTGTACAAACAACGGCTGCCGCCACCCAGCTTCCAGCCGGTACCTATACGGTACTGGTTACAGATGGAAACGGCTGTACCTCCTCCGCTATCGCTACGCTGGCGGACCCACCGATATTGATGGTGCATGCTGCCTCGGTCCCGGAATCCTGTAGCCAGCATGATGGCTCTGCTTCGGTGACCGTACAGGGAGGAACCCTGCCTTATGCCTGGTTATGGAACACCATGCCGGTACAGCTGTTGGAAACCGCAACCGGGTTATCTGCCGGTTCATACCAATGCCTGGTCACCGATGCCAGACAATGTACAACCAACATTTCAGTCAATGTGACCGGAACCATTCAGCCGCGGGCGGATTTCTCCTGGTATCCTGAGGTGGTTCCCGTTCAGCATCCCGAATGCAGTTTCCTCGATCAGTCACTTCATGCCGTAAAATGGATATGGAACTTTCATGACGCCTTTAATACAATGATCAGCAATGAGAGAAACCCGGTGCATCATTTCGCGGATACAGGCACTTATTGCGTGAAGCTTGTCGTGGAAAGCAATGGGGGATGTCAGGATTCCGTTGAACATTGCCTGGACGTGAGAAAAACGTATAACGTTTTTGTTCCTTCCGCATTCACACCAAACGCAGATGGACTAAATGATGGATTTATACCGAGCTTGGACGGGGCCGGCAGCCGTGGCTTTCTTTTCGAGATTTATGACCGTTGGGGTTCCCTGGTCTTCCGGTCAACATCACCTGCACAGGCCTGGAATGGCAGTCAGCCGGGCGGAAATCGACCTGCGCCGGATGGAATTTATCTTTGGAAACTGCAGGTGATGGAGGAGGATACAGGTGATAACCACCGCTATAAAGGACAGGTTATGATGATACAGGGCAACCGGCATTAAATAGAAAAGCCCTGCAATTTCTATGGGAGAAACTGCAGGGCAAAAGTAGCCCAATCAACATTGCTACTTCAATACCTGCACTTTTTTACTGATAACCCCTTTATCAGAAAGCACAGATAGGAAAAGGATACCTGAGGACTGGTCAGCGACATCGATGCGGGTAATCATTCCGGTAGCATCGACTTTTTTAATCTGCTGGCCCAGCGCATTTTTTACTTCAATTCGGAATATTTTTATGTTCCTGGAACGGATGATAATTTCTGACTTCACCGGGTTGGGGAAAACCACCAGTTCATAATCGTTTTCAACAGTTTTTATCCCCGTAAAATTGGGATCCATCACCACGCTGTCACCCAGTGTGGCGAGAGGAATGACATAACCTGAATGAGTCAAAGCCTCTGCATCCTGCAGGTTGAGGTGCATCATAGTTTTACCTGACAGGTTATCGGTGGTCACAATGGTCATTACGGCCAATGTACCGTTTCCATTCAGCACATTAATATGATCCGTGCGGGTCAAAGCCAGATCGGATTTTCCCTGGGAGAGAAAATGTTTTTCCATCCCGGTTAAATTCTGACCGGCGAATCCCATCCACGAGGTGTTGTAATCATTCGAAGCGAAGTTCGTGTCCACCAGGTTCGACTCGTACAGAATGGTATAGGCAATGCCATAAATGCTGTCAACCGGGATGGCCAGCGTACCTAAATTCACCGATATCCGAAGCGTGTCGCTGAGACCGAGGGTATCGGCACTGGCTGTAAGAAATAAGGGTGGAGTGGATTGTAAACTTGTTGTTGCTTCACCAGGCTTCAGCGGATGAACCAGGCTGTAATTCTGAAATATACCCTGAACATCGGATGAATCAACCATACCACTGCCGTTGCAATCGCTGTGTTTAAAATTGATGCCCGCAGGGAAATAATAATTCCAGTCCGGACAGGGCTGGGCAACCCAGTTCAGGGATGCACCCGGACGCAGCGGGCCGCTGCTTCCATATGCCAGGCCGATATTCAGAAAATCATGGTTGTTGACCACCTGGTCATAATTGCAGTCGCCGGGCCAGACATCCGTTATACAGGAAGTATCAATTTGAACGATAAACTGGCTGTTGAGTACTCCGCACAAGGGAAAGGTTGCGGTAGCCAGGTAGGTGCCTGGCTGGGTGGCCAGGATACTCTGATTGCTGCTGCTGATCGGAAAAATGTTTCCAAGGGTATCGGTAAACGTCTGCCACTGGTAGGACAAGGCTCCGGGACCCAGATCGAGGAACGTAGCGCCACCCGTACAAATGGTGATGACGGTATTGTATCCGCTGTAGGAACTGACCATGACCTGGTCGGAAGCCGAGCAACCGGTGACCGTATCTGTAACAGTTACCGTATAGGTCAAGCTGTCCACGTGACTGGCCTGCGGTCCGGAAATAAACGGATTGTCCAGGCCGGCAATGGGTGACCAGGAATAGGTATAGGAAGTTCCGGGAACAGTAAGGATAACACCCAACTGGGTGGCTGCACCGCAGGTGAACACATCGGGACCTGCATCCGCCTCGAACCCGCTGGCAGCCGTATAATTCAGGATACTCGATGCTGCACACCCGTTACTGTCGAGAGTGAATAACGTGATCGTATACGACCCCGAAGTATAAAAACCGGTTGCTGATACCTGTGAGGAATTGCTGTTGTTGCCCAGGTCCCAGAACTGGCTGGCCACACCTGCCGAAGCGTTAAAATTAAATGAAACCGAATCGCCACAGGTTCCGGGGTTGGAAGAATAATAAATGCTGTTGCCGCAGGGGGAAAGGGATATGGAAAAATCATCGATGGAAACCCCGTCGCTGTTAACGCTGTTGTCCGACGAAAAAACAAAACGAAACTGAACCACGGGCTGCCCGGCCAATACCGATGGCAGAGGATAGGAACTCAGAATCCATCCCCCGGAATTGCCTTCCCATCCGGGCTGTGCGGTGGCGTTTATGGCCGAATCCGTATACCAGTTACTGGTTAAGGGATTGTAAGCCAGGCCCAGCAAATTCCAACCGCCCCCGTTGATACTGTACTCCAGTCTCAACCCGTCAACCAGGGGTTCCGTATTCCGGTTCTGCCAGAAACTTAAATCAGCATTCCCCACCGTGGAAAAATTAAACAGGGGACTATATAAAATCGAATTCGCATTCCCGAAACAGGTGGTGTCCAGGTTGGTGTCCCAGCAACGCGTTCCGCTGTGTGTCGTATTGGTGAGACCATAATTTGGCATGCCTGTTTCCCATTTTGTCGGACTGATCAGGCTGTCCGGATCAAACCACCCGGGATTGGCTCCTTCAAAATCATCCGTATACGGAAGGTTTACCAGGGGAGAACCCATAAACATCCCGCAAATTGTATCATCTGTAAGATCAGAGCCCTGTATTGGATCCACAAAGGAACAAAGGACATAAGCGGCCGAAGGAACAATAAAGGAGGGAAGGGAAACCGTTGCACTGTCTTGCGGCAAAAGCGTGTCGGGCCATGTTATGGTGGTGGCAGGTCCTCCGTTTACCGAATACGATACCTGGAAATTGGAGTATGCGGCACTCCCTGTATTGGTAATTTTAACCTCCACCGGTGCAACGGATCCCGCAACGGCCGCTAATGGCGGATTCAGGATTGTCTTCAGTTCAAGATCCGCCGGTGTAAATAGATAACCCAACAACATGACATCATCGATTGTCCATCCTGAACATCCGTTTGAACCATCATTATTGCCATCAACCAGTACAAACCGGAACCTGACATCTGTTGTGAAGGCAATCAACTGGGAAACATCAAACTCCTCATTCTTCCACCAGGTGTTCTGAGGAACCGCTGAATTGTTGCCCGGTACCCAATCCGGATAACTGGCCTGGTCAAATTTTTGCCGGGTCGCAAAATCTGAAGTTCCCAGGTAAATCGAATTCGAAGGCGTTAGTCGCGTCCAGGTAACCCCTAAATCGGTGCTGACTTCCACATAGGCCTGGTCATTGGTATCCAGTTTGCAAATCTGGTTGAACGAGAAAGTAAAGTATTGATAGAAAAGCGGATTGGTTGCTATCATCTCCAGGTAAGAGGTATCTGACGCGCTGGCTGAAGTTGAATCGGAATGAGTCGGGCTGACTGACAATCGGCTGTTTTGATTCCAGCCCGGATTTCCATATGAAAAGGCAGAGTCAACAACTTCGAAATTCTCGTTCATTAAAAGCGTCTGCGACCTGCCGTTCAGGAAAGCGGTAAGAAGAATAATAAGTAGTAACGCTTTTTTCATTTTATTAATTCGTCATCCCGGTACCAGTTTTATAACCGGCACCTAATCACAGTACAAACATAATCACACCAGGCAGTAATTAAAAATACAAATTATCCCATTTGTCGGATGTTTTATTAATAGAGAAAATTACAAAATAAATTAATAATATACTTAAAATGAATTATTTATTCATTAATTTTATTGCGTAATTATCCATACATTTGTCGGATAGTAATTTACATATATGGTTTTCCCGGACATGAATTTATTGATGAAAGGGCTTTAAAAAAATATAAAGATATGGAAAACAGTAAATTAACCGGTATTCTGCAACGCTTTTCCAGGAGGGAAATGACAGAATTCCGACAATTCCTGGAGGCCGATTATTTCTGTGTTAATCAAAACGTCAGGAAGCTTTATGCCATTTTAATGGAGCAATACCCTCATTTTAAATATTTTAGGATGAATTCCCCTCCGCCTTCTGTTAATAGGAAAAATTTACAAAGACCACCCTCTGCCGGCAGCCGGGGAGTTCACCCGGAAATTTTAGCAAAAAAGGAATTGTTCCCCATGCTTTTTCCCAATGAGCCGTATAACGATAAACGCATCCGATACCTGCTTACCGACCTCACCAGGCTGTCCGAAACATTTCTTTCACTGAAGGCTTTTGAATCGGATGGGGCGCAGAAAAAAGTGCTGCTGGCCCGGGAACTGGCTAAGCGGGATTGTGAAAAAGCCTACCTGCCGCTTTACCAGGAAATCCTGGAACCCCGTTCCCCAGTCAGGGATGCCGATTTTTATTTTAGGTGTTACCAGGCTGAACTCGACCACCTCACCTATGAAGTTCCCAGGCAAAAGCGAAAGGCGCAGATCACGGTAGCCTCCGTTACCAGTAACCTGGATAAATTTTATATGGCCCGTAAACTCCAGTTGTGTTGTGAAATTTACAACGTGCAAAATATCATGCAGGTTGATCACCGGGTGTTGTTACTGGAGGAACTGCTGGCCTTCCTGGAAAAAAATCCCCTGGAAGTGGACCCCGTCATCAGTATTTATTACCGTATTCTGATGACGCTCATGCAAAGCACAGAGGAACATCACTTTACCGAACTTCAGCAATTGTTACTTCGATATGAAGACAGGATCACCATTGCTGAGTTACGTGATATGTACCAGTATGTGCTTAATTATTGCATTAAAAAAATTAACCTTGGAAATCTCGGATACCAGCAAACCCTGTTTGAAACTTATAAGACCATTCTTCATAATAAGGTAATCCTGACGGACGGCTACCTTTCCCAATGGGATTATAAGAATATCTGCACCATCAGCTTCCGGCTGAAGGAATTTGAATGGGCCAATCATTTTATTGAAAAGTACCATCTCCTGATTCGTTCTGCAGAAAGGGAAAACGCCTTCGTATATAACAAAGCTTACCTGCATTTTCACATGGGAGAATTCAACAAATCCCTGAATCTCCTGCAAAAGGTAAACTTTACAGATCTCTACTACCAGATCGATACGCGGGCCATGTTGCTGAAGATATATTATGAACTGGATGACGCGGAGGCGCTCCGCTACCATCTGCAGGCTTTTAAAAATTTCCTTAGCCGGAATAAACTCGTATCGGCCTACCAACGCACCATTTATTCCAACCTGGTGAAATATACCTGGAAACTGGTCCTGGGCCAGTCCCGGAAATCAAAACTTGCCAGACTTCACCAGGAAATAGCCGAAAACAGGTCCACCGCCGACCTGCAATGGCTGCTGAAAAAAACGGGTGAACTGACGGCAGGTTTGGTTCCGGCCTCCTGAACCCCGCTTTTTTAACTGTAAATACCGGAGCAAAAGGTCCTGCCACTTTTGTTCTGCCCGTAATACTTTCCTGGATTCTCCCGGTTTTAATTATTTTTGTTCGAAAATAGCCACATGAATATATTGTTGCTCGGTTCGGGCGGTAGGGAGCATGCTTTAGCCTGGAAAATGAAACAAAGCCCGCTTTGCTCCTCGCTTTATATTGCTCCCGGAAATGCGGGTACGGAATCCTGCGGTTCCAATGTAAACATCAGCATCAATGATTTTCCGGCCGTGGCGCGATTTGCAATAGACAAGCGAATCAATATGGTGGTGGTGGGACCCGAGGATCCCCTGGTCAACGGGATACATGATTATTTTCTGAGTCATCCTGAACTTACCGGTATCCCCGTCATCGGACCCGTAAGGGCAGGGGCCATGCTGGAAGGAAGCAAGGACTTCTCCAAACAATTCATGCATGAATTCCGGATTCCAACCGCATCTTACCAGACATTTGACAAACAATCCCTGGAAGCCGGGCACCGCTTTCTGGAAAAAATCAAGGCACCCTTTGTGCTGAAGGCAGATGGACTGGCCGCTGGAAAGGGAGTCGTCATCCTCAGGGACCTGGAGGAAGCGAAAAAGGAACTGACGATCATGCTGACCACCGGTAAGTATGGAAATGCAGCCGGAAAAGTTGTGATCGAAGAATTTCTGGATGGCATTGAACTTTCTGTTTTTGTGCTGACCGATGGACTCAGTTATAAAATTTTGCCCGAAGCTAAGGATTACAAGCGGGTAGGAGAGGGCGATACCGGCCTGAACACCGGGGGCATGGGTGCCGTTTCACCCGTGTCTTTTGCGGATAAGGTGTTCATGAATAAGGTGGAACGGCGGGTGATTCAACCCACCCTGGCCGGATTGAAATCACGTGGAATTACTTACAAAGGATTCCTTTTTATCGGGCTGATGAAAGTAAATGATGAACCCTTTGTAATTGAGTATAACGTCCGAATGGGCGACCCGGAATCAGAGGTGGTCATACCCCGCATACAGTCGGACCTCATAGCGGTTTTTAAAGCCGTGGCTGAACAAAAGCTGAATGAAATTTCACTCCAAACCGATCCGCGGACGGCTGTAACGGTTATGCTCGTATCGGATGGCTACCCCGGTGAATACAAAAAAGGAATGGTGGTCGAAGGTCTGGATCATGTTTCCGGCAGCGTGGTGTTTCATGCCGGAACAACCAGGCTGGAAGAAAAAGTGCTCACCAGCGGAGGCCGGGTGTTGGCCCTGACCGCTCTTGGAAATAATTTGAATGAAGCCCTGAAAGCCGCCTACACCAATGCGGATCGGATTGATTTTACCGGCAAGAAATTCAGGCGGGATATTGGTGCCGACCTGAAGTCACTGCAGACAGCGTGATGATTACTTTTTCGAAAGATAATTATCGCTGCCTTTGCTTACCCGGCTCTCATATATTATCCAGTACAGGGTACCAAAGGTTCCGAGAGCGATAAACATCAGGTCAACCATCATGCCTATTGGAGGTAACAACTTGAAAAAATTCGTGCTGGCCTCTCCTATTCCGGTAAATATTGCTGTCCACATAAAATTCCTTTATTTTGGCTGCAAGTTTAAATAATTTACCGGATTCTCACAAGCGCGATAAGCGGTTTTACAGCCGCAGCAAAAATGATCATCAATTTTTTTAAGGCCCAGCAACCGCTGGCATTTATAATCCTTCCCCTGGCCCTGCTGGTCATCTGGATTTTTTCCGGGCTCCAGTATTTTACAGTAGTAGCCGATAATGGGATGCCCCTTTATTCCCTGCTCATGACCCTGACGAACAACTGGCCGGCCTGGCTGCTCGTTTGCCTGGGCTACCTGCTGGTTTGTTCCCAGTGCCTGCACCTGAATACCATACTCAACAAATATGAAGTTCTCTATAAGGCATCCTACCTGCCGGCTTTGTTTTTCCTGCTGTTTTCAGCCATCCTGCCCCAGTTTGTTGTTTTTCATCCGCTGCTTTTTGTCAACACCATCATGCTTTTTGTGTTTGAAAAAATTCTCCGCCTGTATAAAAGCAACCAGCCCCTGGCACTCGATTTTGACGCCTGCCTTTTGATCAGTATGGCTTCCCTGTTTTATTTTCCGGCCGCCCTGTTTGCTTTTCTTTTTTTCATCAGCCTGAGTATACTCAAACCTTTTTCCTGGCGTGACTGGGTGGTTGGTTTGCTGGGCTTGCTGACACCATACTTTTTTACCTTCGTCATTTTTTTCCTGAAGGATCAATGGAGGGAATTTCTTGATTTTATCCTCAGTACGCCCATCAGGGAAAAAATGGAAATCAAGGACCTGGTGCCGAAGGGATATCAGTTGACCATTCTGGTAGCAGGCGCCTTTTTCCTGGCGGCATTGTTGAAATTGAGGAATAATTTTTATAAAAACGATATTCGGACAAGGAATTTCCAGCAGGTCATCATTATTTTTATTCTGACTTCTGCAGGAAGCGCCCTGCTGACCCGCGAAAACATGTTGTTTAAACTCAACGTCATGACCATCCCTTTCAGCGTTATCGTTTCCAATTACTTTTTATCCATTAAAAAAAGGTGGTGGGCCGAAATTCTATTTTATATGCTGCTGGCAACCCTGATCTTTAATTACCTGATTTCCTTTTAAAACAGGCTGTCCGGTATGGATTAGCGGGCTATTTTTTGACGATGGCCGGCTCATGCAACAGTCCGGAATAATCGGAAAGATCCATTTTAATGGATCCAACAAGGATTTCAGCCTGCACACGAACAGGAATTTTATTACCATCATCGGATATCCAGACCGTCATATCTTCCTCATCTTTAAATACCCTTCCTTCCTGAAGCATGGGGCTGAACTTTAAGCAATTAAAGAAGCCTTTTTTACTTTTGATTTTCTCCCTTCCTAAAAATTTCAGATTCAGCGGAATCACTTCATTATCGAGAAACGCCTGGATACGGAACACATCACCGGGTTTGGCATTTTTAAAATTCAGTGAACGGGCATAATAAAACGAAGATACGAGGTCCTGGATATTATCAGGAATGGTAAAGGTTCCCTTTTCACTGGTTGCTGTGTTACGGTAATGGTTAAACACGACATTTTCATTGATGATGTAACCGCCTTCATCCACACGCCGGATAAAAAGCCATGGAACCAGGGCTTGCTTGTCGATAATGCTTTCGTAACGGTCCCGGACTTTAAAAAACGGATCCAGGATGCTTGAGGAAGTGCCCAGGCCTATGATGTGATAACAAAGCCTTCCGCCAAGTGTATCATAGGTGTTGTTAATGGACAGGCTGGCTTCTCCCGCATCAATGAATCCGTAATGCACACGGTAGCGCAGCATTTCGCCGGTTTTAAAAGCCTCTCCCTCAATTTTACGCAAAACCTTCTGGCTGCTGCCGGTTTCTGGTGAAAACAGGAGGGCCAGGATAAACCAGCCGGCTCTATAGGAGAAGGTCATTCGGGCTGTACAAACGGAATTTATTCCTGTGTAGTATTCAGTTCGGCGGGGATACCGATCTCATTTTCGGCCATATACAAATCTTTCATCTTGGGAAGATCGGCCATGGATTTGAGTCCGAAATGATCCATGAAACTTTTGCTGGTGCGGTAAACAATTGGTTTCCCGGGAGCGTCGCTTTTGCCTTCAATTTCGATCAGTTCTTTTTCAAGCAGTTTCTGAATGCTGTAATCGGAATTTACGCCCCGGATATGTTCCACCTCGGCCCTGGAAACCGGCTGTTTATAAGCAATGATGGACAGCGTTTCCATGGCCGCCGTACTCAGACGCTTTTTGGCCTTCAACTGAAGCTGGGCATTCACGGCTGTATGGTAATCCTTTTTCGACAGGAACTGGTATCCTTCCGCCACTTCGGTCAGTTCAATGGCAAAGGCCTCGTCGGCATAACGTTCCTGCAGTTCTGAAATGCAGGACAGGATATCTTCACGGTTCAGCTCCCAGCCGTAAACGGTTTTCAGGCACGCCCGGATTTCATCCACCGTAATGCTGTTCTCCGCTGTAAAAATGAGGGCCTCTATGTGTTGCTTCAATAATTGCATGGTCTTGTATTTCGGTTGGTTTAAATGACAACGTTCACGATACGTCCGGGTACGACAATAATTTTTTTAGGCTTGTTTCCATTCAGCCATTTTTTTAATTCTTCTGCTGTGAGTACTTCCTTCTCCACTTCAGCAGGGGTAAACTGCAGGGATAAATTTATTTTAAAACGGGTTTTTCCATTAATGGATACCGGGTATTCAAAAGAATTTTCAACCATCAGGTCCTTCCGGAACGCCGGAAACGAAGCGTATCGTATACTCTCATCGTGCCCCAGCAGGTTCCATAGTTCTTCCGCCAGGTGCGGAGCAAATGGCGACAGGATTATCACCAGGGGTTCCAGGATGGCCCTTCGGTTACACCTGAGGTCGGTGAGTTCATTCACGCATATCATGAAGGTGCTTACGGATGTGTTGAAAGATAACCGCTCCATGTCTTCGCTGATTTTTTTGATGGTTTTATGAAGTACCTTCAACTCCTCTGCGGTCGGTTCCTCCTGGCTGACGTAAAATTCACCAGTATGGAAAAACAGCCTCCAGAATTTTTTAAGGAAATTAAACACCCCTGTAATGCCGTTGGTGTTCCAGGGTTTGCTTTGGTCAAGCGGTCCCAGGAACATCTCATACAGGCGAAGGCAGTCGGCTCCGTATTCTTCACAGATATCATCGGGGTTCACCACATTATGCCAGCGTTTCGACATTTTCTCCACCGCCGTACCGCATAACAATTCTCCGTTTTCCAGTTCAAATTCAGCCGTCCGGAATTCTTCCCGCCACTGACGCAGAGCTTCCGTGTCTACCACCTGGTTGTTCTGGACCAGTTTCACATCAATATGAATGGCCGTTGTGTCATACAAATCCTTTAATCCGTGGGAAACAAAACGGTTGCTGTGCTGCACCCGGTAGATGAAACAGGAAACACCCTGTATCATTCCCTGGTTGATCAATTTTCGTGCAGGTTCCTGGATGCGGATATAACCCAGGTCATACAGGAATTTTGTCCAGAAACGGAAATACAGTAAATGCCCCGTGGCATGCTCACTGCCTCCTATATACAGGTCCACCTCTTTCCAGTAATCCAGCGCTTCTGTTGAGGCAAATTCACGGTCGTTGCGGGTATCGGTGTAACGCAGGAAATACCAGGAAGAGCCGGCCCAGCCAGGCATGGTGGTGTGCTCATATTCATACCGTCCCTCGTATTTCCAGTTGTCGCCTGCACGGGCCAGCGGGGGTTCACCGCTTTCCGTAGGAAGGTAAGAGTCTATTTCAGGCAAAACCAGTGGCAATCGTTCCTCCGGTAACGTATAGGGAATACCATCCCGGTAATAAACAGGTATGGGTTCACCCCAGTAACGCTGACGCCCGAAAATGGCATCCCGTAAACGGTATAGGGTTTTGCCTGTTCCGAAACCACCGGCTTCTGCAGCTTCGATCACCTTACGGATGGCTTCCTTCACCAGGAGTCCGTTCAGAAATTCAGAATGAACTAGCGTGCCTTCCTTTTGATCATAGGATTGACTGAGAATAAATTCCTCCAGGGTTTTTCCCGCTAAATGTTCATCGGATAAAGGCCGGATTACCGGTTTTATTTGCAGTCCGAAATGACTGGCAAAGGCATGGTCCCTGGAGTCATGACCGGGAACGGCCATCACGGCCCCGGTTCCGTAACCGGCCAGTACATAATCTCCAGTCCACACAGGGATCCTCTCCCCGGTGAAGGGATGAAGGGCATAAGAGCCCGTAAATTGACCGCTGATTCTCCGCGTCTCGGCCATACGCTCCCGATCCGGTTTGTTTTTAGCGGTGGCCACATAAGACTCTACAGCAGCACGGCAGTCGGAAGTGGTGATTTTATTTATCAGTTCATGTTCCGGTGCAAGTGCCAGGAAGGTTGCACCAAAAATCGTATCCGGGCGGGTAGTGAAAATTTCAATGAACTCTTCACGGCCTTCCAGCAGGAAACGGATGCTGCATCCTTCCGATTTTCCTATCCAGTTTCGCTGTAGTTCTTTCAGCGATTCACTCCACTCCATTTCTTCCAGCCCTTCGAGCAGGCGCTCCGCATAAGCCGTAATCCGGAGGCTCCACTGGGGCATTAATTTCCGCTCCACAGGATAGCCCCCGCGCTCACTGAGGCCGTCCTTAACTTCTTCATTGGCCAGCACGGTTCCCAGGACCGGGCACCAGTTGACCATGGATTCTCCAATGTAAGCCAGGCGGTAATGCATCAGGATTTCCTGCTGTTTTTGCTCTGAATAATTTTTCCAATCTTCGGAAGTAAAGGGTTCATGCGCACTGCAGGCCGCATCCAGTCCCTTTGTGCCGTTTTGCGTGAAGTGGAAAGCAAGACTTTCGATGGAAGCAGCCTGTTTGGTATGGTTGTCATACCAGGAGTGAAAAAGCCTGATAAATATCCATTGTGTCCATTTATAGTAAGCCGGATCAGAGGTGCGAACCTCCCGCTCCCAGTCAAAGGAAAATCCAAGCTTGTCAAGCTGTTCGCGATACCGGGAGATATTCTCACGGGTGGTTACTGCCGGATGCTGTCCGGTCTGGATGGCATATTGTTCGGCCGGCAATCCGAAGGAATCAAACCCCATGGGATGCAGTACTTCAAAGCCGCATATCCGTTTGTATCGGGCAACGATGTCCGAGGCGATATATCCGAGCGGATGGCCCACATGAAGTCCGGCGCCGGATGGATAAGGAAACATATCCAGCACATAGTACTTCGGCTTGCCGGGTGAAAGGGTTGCCCGGAAAGTGCCCTTACGGGCCCATTCATCCTGCCACTTTTTTTCTATTTCCCTGAAACGATACTCCATGAATCCTGATAAACAGGCTGCGAAGATAATGAATCGGCCTGTTTTTTTTACTTTTATAAAGGCTGCAGGAGGTTTGTTTGTAAAAAAAACAGGGGGAACACAGGCCCGTCAATGGAGCGGGAAGGAAGCCTAGTTTTCAAAACTGATGTCTTTCACATTCAGTTGCAGCGATGTTTTGTTATTGAAATTGTTTTCTTCAATATGGTAACATACGTTGAACGGCATGCCGTTCGCAATCATCGGGTGGTAATGACCCATCTGGAATGCAATGCCGTCAAAGCTGATGATCCGGCTACCGTTATGAACCAGGTTTAATTTCAGGTGATTGTTTCCCACCACCCGGCCATAGCCTGTATCCCGGACCATGTCGGTTTTAAAAACCGGCGACATGTTGCCGGGTCCGAAGGGTGCAAACTGACGTAAAATTTTAAAGAAAGAAGGGGTGATGTCTTTCAGGTTTATTTCGGCATCAATCTCAATCTCACGGGTCAGGCTGCGTTCATCAATGGTCCCGGCTACAATCCTTTCAAACTTTTCCCGGAAGGCGTGAATATTTTCAGGTTTCATGGTCAGGCCGGCCGCATACATATGACCGCCAAACTGATCCAGCAGATCGGAACAGGCTTCAATGGCATTGTAAATATCAAAATCCTTAACCGAACGGGCTGAGCCTGCAATATAGCCGTTGGACTGTGTTAACACCACCGTGGGCCGGTAATATTTATCCGTTAGCCTGGAGGCTACGATGCCGATCACTCCTTTATGCCATTCGGGATGGAAAACTACCGTTGACTTCCTGTTCTTAAAATCTTCATTTTGTTCAATTTGTGCAAAGGCCTGTTCTGTAATATTCTGATCCAGCGTTTTCCTGGTGGTGTTTTTCTCGTTGATCTCATCCCCCTGGAATTTGGCGGTTGTCGCATTGTCGGCAATCAGCAGTTCCACAGCCTGCCTCCCGCTTTCAATCCGCCCGGCTGCATTGATGCGCGGGGCGATGGTAAACACAATATCGCTGATGGTTAATTCTTTGTTTACCCCGCTGACCTCCAGGATTGCTTTAATTCCGGCCCGGGGATGATGATTCAGCCGTTTGAGCCCGAAATAGGCCAGGGTCCTGTTTTCACCGGTAATGGGCACAATGTCTGCGGCAATGCTTACGGCTACCAGGTCCAGGTATTCTTCCAGGTCCTTAAACGGTATGTTGTTTTTTTGTGCAAAGGCCTGTATCAGTTTAAAGCCGATTCCGCAACCCGACAGTTCATCATAAGGATAACTGCAATCGCTGCGCTTGGGGTCCAGGACGGCATATGCCGGAGGCAGTTCATTCCCGGGACGGTGGTGATCGCAAATGATAAAATCAATGCCCAGGGACCGGGCGTACTGGACTTTATCAATGGCCTTGATCCCGCAATCCAATGCTATAATCAGGGTAAACCCGTTTTCATGCGCCCAGTCGATCCCGATCGTACTGACACCATATCCTTCCTTGTAGCGGTCCGGAATGTAAAAATCAAGATCGGGATGGATTTTTTTTAAGAAGGTGTAAACCAGTGAAACGGCCGTTGTTCCGTCTACATCATAATCGCCAAAAACCAATATTCTTTCACCTTTCCCAATGGCCTCTTCAATGCGCAGAATGGCTTTTTCCATGTCCTGCATCAGGAAAGGATCATGCAGGTGTTCCAGTGTGGGTCTGAATAAAAACCTGGCTTGTTCAAAGGTCGTAATTCCCCTCTGAATGAGCAGGTTGGTC
>CAYWHE010000043.1:0-22923 GCA_964458125.1 uncultured Flavobacteriaceae bacterium
AGCCCAGGCATCCTGGTTGTAAGCCATGATGGTTTTTCCCGGTTCAGCACCCAGGCAGCGGCAGCGGCAATAGGAATTTGCTTCGCTGTCTGCAAGGTGAATGATGATTTCATGGATGCTCCATTTCCGGTCAGAGGGTTTATAAGTCCACATGGATTCCGGAAACTCTTTCAGGGCATTCTGTAATAATGTATACGCATCTTTATACCGGAGCAGTTGCCTGTTCCTTTCCAATTTATTCATCGAACGGAATAAAAAAGGAGGCAAAAATATGTTTTTCCGGTGAAAGAACAGAAGTGAAGGTGGATCCGGGAGGCGTTAAGGCTTCAGGATAGTTATGTTTCTTTTTAAAAGACAGGTTAATTAATCCATAATCCCGGTGGCTTTTTCATAGCGGGAAAAAAAATACTTCCGTCCGGGTTTCGGAAAACCAACCGGGGAATAATCAGGAGCCGTTACCGGGTTAAATGATTGCAGGAAGAACGCTCCGGCACTTTTAAGCGGAGTTGTTCCAGCTGAAGAAACTAAAACCGGTTTATTGCAATACCAGCCGTTTTACCAGACGGTTGCCTTTGCCTGTCAACTCAAGCAGGTAAATTCCTTTTGGAAGCCCGCTGAAATTATAGTCATATCGGTTCATCCTGCCGGGTATTCCGGTTACCTGGTCCTTAAAAACCTTGTTTCCAAGAAGATCATACAGATTCAGGTTCAGGTTCCTGTTTTGAAAATGGCCAAACTCCAGCGTGACCAGTCCCAATGATGGATTCGGAAAAACGGCTAAATGAGCCTGAGAGTCACCGGAAACGTCAGCCAGGCGGGGCCCAGGCTGGGTGATGGTAATCACAGCCGTTTTGGTGCATCCTTTGGAGTCCGTTACCTTTACCGAGTAAACACCGGCTGTCAGGTTGTTCACCGAGGAGGAATTATTCGGTGGAGGTATATTCCATTTATAGGAATAATTGGGCGTTCCCCCGCTAACAGAAACACTGGCTGATCCGTCGTTTCCTCCGTTCGTGGTAACATTGGAGAAGGAAGTGGTCAGCACCAGCTGGGATGGCTGGGTGATAACAAGGGTTACAGTCTTCGAACAGCCCCCGGCATCAGTTACCTGGCACTGGTAGGTTCCTGCCGTGATGTTGTTCAGGCTGGATGTGGTGGCAACCGGAACCGTATTCCACAAATAGGTGTAAGGAGCCACGCCACCAAGGACAAAGATACTGGCCTTGCCGGTATTACCGCCCCAGCACCTCACATTTGTTTTATTCGTGAACAGCTGCATGTACAGGAAGGGTTCCGTCACCTGGAAGGATGATTTTTTAGTGCAACCGTGCGAATCAGTAACGGTAACAATATATGTTTTTGCTTTCAGGCCGGAGATATCTTCCAAAGTCACACCGGTATTCCACTGATAGGAATAAGGAGGGGTTCCTCCTCCGGCCGTCAAATTGATGGCTCCTGAAGCATCACCTTTGCACTTCAGATTGGTGATGGAGGCGCTGGTTGAAACCGCTATGGGTTGTGAAATGAGTACCGGATGGCTAATCTGACAGCCATTGCCATCAGAAACTGTCACGTTATAATTTCCTGCCGGCAGGTTATCCGCTTCAGCTGTTGTTTTCACCGGTATGGTGTTCCATTCGTACTGATAACCCGAGACCCCTCCTGACGCCATTACACTGGCCGTCCCATTACTGCCTCCAAAACAGCTCACATCGGTGCTGGATGAGATGACGGTGATGGCAATTGGTTCGGTAAGTGTTACAGAGGAGGTTGATGTGCAGAATCCGTTACTGACGGTCACCGTATAACTGCCTGCTAAAAGACTTGCCAGGTCTTCCGTAGTGGCCCCGTTACTCCAGAGATAAGAGAATGGTCCGGCACCGCTGAGTACAATAAGGTCCACGGAGCCGTTATTTCCGCCTGCACAGCTGATGTTGTACCCGCCGTTCAGCACGGGTACTGTTAACTGCAGGTCGATGGTTAAGGGTATTACCGTTGCGTCAGCAGCGATCGTACATCCGTGCTGATCGGTCACCGTAACGGTATAGATTCCGGCAGACAAGCCGGATATGGAGGAAACGGTTTCCCCGTTACTCCAGAGATAACTGTATGGAAAAACACCGCCGGAAACAATAACGTTTGCTGTACCGTCTGGTAACGCGCCGCAACTGGAAGGAGTGGAGGAAGTATTCAATGTCAGTGCTGCAGGTTCTGTGATCGCCGTTGTCAGAACATCCGAGCAGCCTGCGGCATCACTGATGGTAACGGTATAGGTGCCCATGGCCAGGTTATTCAGTACGGACAGAGTTGATCCGTTGCTCCACAGGTAGCTGACCAGACCGCTTCCTCCCGATACTGTTGTATTCACGGCACCATCGCTTCCCCCGTTACAGGTTACATTGGAAAAGGACAAGGAAGTGACCAGATCAGGATAAACCGTCACGCTCACCTGGTCGGTTGCCTGGCATCCTTTGTCATCGCTGACCTGGTAAAAAAGTTCAAAAACCCCAACAGATGAACCCGTAAAGACGGGCTGCTGGTTGTTCGTGTCGGATAAGTCAGTATTTTCTCCGCTCCATAAATGGGAAGTATAAATGCCTGATCCGCCGGTTGGATTTCCGGATAAAACGAGATTATTGCCCAGGCACAGTTCAGCCGGAACCGGGATGATATTGGCCGCAAGGGTAGACGAAACCGTAACGATTGACGTACAGGACGACTGGTTGCCATTTACGTCCGTTATGGTTAAGGTAATCGTGTTATCGCCGGTATGCTGGCAGAAAAGGGTGTCGGCTGAAAGGGTACGGCTGGCAATACCGCAATTGTCAGTGCTTCCGGCGTCAATCATCAAGGGGTCCAAAACAATAAATCCGCCGGAATCAAGCACCACGCTGATATTCTGGCAGGCAGCAACGGGGGCCTGGTTATCGATGACGGTCACGGTAAAACTGCACGTGACGCTGTTGCCTGAAGGATCTGTTGCAGTATAGGAATTCAAAGTGCTTCCCACAGGAAAGAGGACTCCGCTTGACAGTCCGGTCGTCTGATTCAGGGTGGCCGAACAGTTATCCGAAGCGCTGACGTTATAAACGAAAACAGCTCCGCATTGTCCGGGGTCGTTGGTCAGTACCGTATCAGGCATGGAACTGATCAGCGGAAGGCTGGTATCCGATACGATGACCTGGAAGCTGCAGGTGCTGATGTTTCCGGCCGAATCGGATGCCTGAAAGGAATTGATCGTAGTGCCAATCGGGAACACGGATCCGGAAGGCAACCCTGTTAGCTGAATGATGCCGGCCGCGGAACAGTTTTCAGTGACTGCAGGCATGGTATAAGTGACTACAGCGCCACAGGTACCCGGGTCGTTTGTGGCTTGTATGTCGGAAGAACAAGTTAATACCGGCGGTTCCGTATCTTCCACTGTAACAACAAATGTACAGGTGGTGGTGTTTCCTGCCGAATCGGTGGCTACAAACGTATTAACCGTTTCTCCTGGCGGGAAAACTGATCCGGGTGGAAGCCCTGTTGTCTGAACTGTATGAACACCCGGGCAGTTATCGGTACCATCCGGCAATACATACGTCACAACCGCAGAACATGCTCCCGGAGGCGCACTAACGGAAATATTCAGCGGGCAATTGAGTGATGGAGGTGTGGTATCCATCAAGGTAATGATGGTAAAAACTGTTGAGGCACTGCAGGCATGCTGGTCCGTAACAGTCAGCGTATAGGTTCCGGGAGCAAGTTGGCTGAGATCTTCGCCCGTATTTCCGTTTGACCACAGGTAATTATAGGGATTTGTACCGCCAGTCACCGATACCTGGATAGCGCCATCGGTATATCCCTGGCAACTGATGTCATTGGTAATGCCCGATATCAGGAGCGGGGCCGGACTCATAACTTCAATGCAGGCTGAATCAGATGCGCATACCAGGTTGCTCTGTCCGGCAATGGAATCTGAAATAACCAGGCAGTAAGTTCCGGCACCTGCATTTTTCAGGGTATCTGTGCTTTCAGAACTGATGGTGTCCTTTACAACCTGCCCGTTGTGATACCATTTGTATCGAAAAGGCAAGGTGCCGAGAAAGGCCTCTGCATATACGTTTGCATTGGTTTGTCCGTTGCAGGAGAGGGTGTCTGCACTCAAAATGGCTACAGGAGCATCTACATAAAAAATGTTTGGAATGTCCGAAGTCGCGAAACAGGAACCGGAAGCAGCGGGCAGCGTGACGGATACATTGTAAATTCCGGGGCCGTTAACCAGGAAGGTATTGCTGGTGGATGGACCAAAGCCGAAATCGAATAGCGTTCCCGGAGGATAACCTCCGGAATATGCCCCAGTGTCAATTGCTGTTATGGTAAACACGGTTCCTGTACAAACCAATGTATCGAATGGAATCACTTTTGGCCTGGGAAGACTGTTTAAAGACACGGTTAATGTGTTCGACAATACCGTTACTGGAGAAGCACAATTTGCATTCGAGGTCAGTTCGCATTGAACCTGATCGCCATTCGCCAGCGATGCCGAGGAAAACAAACTGCTGTTTGTTCCGACATTCACCCCGTTTACTTTCCATTGAAAATCGGGAGCGCCACCGCCATTAACGGGAGTGGCCGTATAGGTAAGAAGAGATCCTTCACAACCGCCCCCACCGGTGGACGTGATACCGATGGAAGGGGTCACCTGGTTAAAAATGGGTCTGTTTCCTGCAGGATTATTGGGTGAAGGCGTTTTATTGCCTGCACCTCCGCCATTTATTAATCCTGCACTTCCGATCACCAGACCATTGGTCGGAACAAATGCATCAACAGAATTCCCGGAACAGGGTGCACCGGACGCAATGGTGAAGGTCAGGAACAGGTACCGGGAATTGTTGCCGATGGCGCTGCTGTTAACGGTAAAGGTGATTGTTCCGGTTGGATTGTTAATCGTGGCGCCCACCTGAGTGGCGGAGCCAAAGTTGTTGGTTGAGCTCATCCAAAGTTTTGCGGCTGTGACATCTGCATTATTGGTGTTGCTCATGGTAAAGGCACAGGAGTTTATCTTCCAGTCCTGCAAAATGCCGGAACTGCTTCCGTTAACCGTTACCACCACCACCTGCTGATCACTTGCACCCGGTGCAACATTTCCGGTAACCTGGGCAACGCTGGATGATGAATAACTGGCGCTAAAGGAAGGCCTGGAAAGGCAGAGCAGGAGAAGCAACAAACTCAGCCGGCAAACAAACTGAATGATTTTGTACCGAAGGTCCGTATCGTAGGAATTGCGCATGGAAATGGAGTTAAAGGGAATACTACTGGGCTTTTATATAGGCAGTTCAATTTTATTCCTGCATAATTTATGACAAAAATGTGCGAACTCCTTGATTTATTTGGCCTACAGCTGGATTTGACGGGTTAAACACCGGCCGGGAAAATGTTTCGGTTGGACCGGTTAAACTGCAGGGAAAAAAGGGGAAATGGTTGGGGCAGAACCGAATCCAGTGAATTTATTGTTTCGGCCCTGCGTCCGGTATCCTTGAATTGGGTATATTTGATCTGAAAGGAGTTCCTGTATGCATGAAATCCGTTTTAATGTAAATGATGAGGCCGGAATGGAAGGGGTTGCCGGTTCCCACATTGCCGAGTTGAATTTTCTTTGTCAGGACACGATTGATCTTTCCGGAAACAAACAAATGTCTCCATTGTCCGTATAAAAAAACAGAGCTATGAAAAAGACAATTCTTATTTTGTCGCTGGTAACTGGTTTTATCCGTTTACCCGCCCAGTCCTTTAATCCTTTGCTGGCAAACATGCTGCAGGATACACTGAATTTTTATGTATCCGCTATCCCCAACATCAAGGGCATGTCGGCAAGCGTGTATCTTCCGGGGCAGGGCATGTGGCAGGGTGTGGCAGGGATTTCTCATGCCGGAAGCCCGATCACATCCGATATGAAGTTTGGGGTTGCCAGCAATACCAAATTGTTCGTTTCGGCAGTGATTCTGAAACTGGCGGAAAACAATGCGCTTGACCTTGATGATTCACTGTACAAATGGCTGCCGGCATATCCCAATATCAATTCAAATATTACCCTGCGACAATTGCTGAATCACACCAGTGGAATTTCAGATCCCCTCTTTGTAGCTCCGTATATGGATACAGTTAAAAATAATTCCAACCGTGTTTTTACACCAGCAGAAGTGCTTGGATGGGTTGCTGCACCATACTTTCCCGCAGGCACAAACTGGGGATATTCTAATGTCAATTATATACTGGCCGGTCTGATTGCAGAAGCGGCAACAGGATTTACCATTTCCCGGCTGATACGGGACAGCATCCTGACACCGTTAAATCTGGACAGTACTTTTTTTGATGTGGAGGAACCTTCATCAGGCGTGATTTCACACCGTTGGTGGAATGGTGTCGATTATCATGATACATCCAGGGTTGGCCTGAATTCTGCTGGCGGATGCGCCGGATCCCTGTTTTCGACTTCAGGTGAAATGGCACGGTGGTATAACGCCTTATTCGGCGGCCAGGTCATCAGCTCATCCTCCATGAATGAACTGACAAATTTTGTGTCCACATCAAACCCGGCCATGAACTATGGACTTGGGTTGTCAAGAGAAACCACCCTTGGTAAAACTTATTGGGGTCATGGAGGATCTACCTGGGGATACCGGAGTAAAATGATTTATGACACCTGTATGAATGCAGTGGTTTGCGGACTTTCGAACTCCTTTCCATCCGGAATGGAGGGGGTTACGTTTTTGCTTTACCAGGTGCTTCTTAATCATTTACCGGCCTGTGCAGGTTCCATTAATGGGCCAGGTGCTGTATGCCAGGGTCAGGATTCGGTATTCTATAGCGTGCCCGTTATCTCAAACGCTACCTCCTATCAATGGATCCTTCCGGCAGGCGCCAGCGGATCAAGCAATTCAAACAGTATTTATGTAAACTACAGTGATACAGCGGTCTCCGGAAATATTGCCGTAAACGGAGTAAATAGTTATGGCGGCGGAGGTCAGTCTCAATGGCAGGTAACCGTTAACCAGAAACCGTCCCCGGCATTTATCAGCCAGAATTTGAACAGCCTGCACTCCAGTGCTTCTTCCGGAAATCAATGGTTCAATTCCGGTGCAATCATTAACGGTGCGAACAATCCGGCTTATATTGTAACGGTGCCAGGTAAATATTATGTGATGGTTACGCTTTCAGGCTGTACCTCCGACACTTCCAACAATATTGTCATGCAACTTACGAATACCGGGCAAACGGAAAACGATACGCCCATTAAGGTATTTCCGAACCCGGCTATGGACGAAATAACTTTTGAGCCTTCGGAAGGACAAAAAAAGATTCGGATAGAAATTTTAAATTCATCCGGACAATTGGTTCATCAAAGAGTGGTGAAAAACAGGACGACCATTCACATTCAGTCATACGCTCCAGGAAATTATTTTATCAAATGCGAAAACGGGAAAATATTCCGGTTCAATAAAACGGGCCACACCACCAGGTAAAATAAGCCTGGTGAATGAAATGCAGCGGTTATCTTTTTAAGATGCCATCAAATCTATACAGGAAAATCGTATGCCATCCTGATCTTGATGGAGAGGCAGGGCGCACTCGAACGGCAAACGGAATGTTGTGCCGCAATTAAAAAAAACCGGCAGTTGTTGATTTACTGCCGGTTCTGTTTTTAAGTTTTTAATTATTTACTGAATAATAATTCGTCTGTTTTCTGCCTGTCCGTTAATAAATACCTGCAACAGGTAAACGCCCCTGGGTAGGTATGAAAGATCATAGAATCTTGCATTGAAACCATTTTCGGCTGCGGTTTGGTCTGTGAAAACTTCACGTCCGGTTAAATCCACCACCGAAAGCCTGAAATCCAACGATCCTTCAGCCAGGAATTCCAGGTTTACAAATCCATTGGAAGGATTCGGAAAAACTTTCAGGTTGGTCGTGATGGGATCATCCGGGGTTTCTGTGGAAGCGGATGGACGGAGGTTATTGTTACCCGGGCAAACCAGGAATCCGTTTATATTGATGCCATTATCCCAGCTTTGGTTGACAAGTGTAACGGCATTGTTCAGGCTGGAGAATTGAGAAGAAGTGCATCCTCCGCAACCGATCTTGGTGTTGGCTTCATTGTATAATTGAAGAACTGTCCAACCCATATAGGGGCCACTGCCGATGATCATATCCTGCAGCAGGGTAGTGGATGTGGGAGCGAAATTCGGGTCCCAGGCATCAAACGTGATGTTCAGTTTTAATGCAACCAATTGTGAGGCAAATGTATTTCCATAGCTGGCAGATGTAGGATTGGTGAGGATTCCTGCATTCAGGCGCCTGGGTGTTCCGGTTGACGGGAGGAAATTAACAATAGCCGTTGAGGTTAATAACCGGATTTCGCGGCCGCAACTGCCAATGGATAATCCGTTGGGAAATGCAGCGGTGAAATTAGCGGCCAGGTAGGTGCCTGCATTATTACCATTCGGTGAAGCACCCCAGCCCCCAATGGTATAAGTCTTAAATGACTGGCATGGTGCAGGCTGCGTAATGGTTACAGATCCGGTTTTGGTGCATCCGGCGGCATCCGTAATGGTTACCGTATATGTACCCGCAACAAGGCCGGTTATCGTCTGGGTGGTTTTAACCGGACTGGTATTCCAGGAATAAGCATAGGGAGAAATTCCTCCGCTTGGCGTAGCGGTTGCCGAACCATTGGATCCGCCATTGGTCGTTACATTGATTCCTGACAGGGCAATGGTGATGGTTGAAGCGGCAGATAGGGTTTTGCTCTTGCTGTATACACAGCCTTTGTTGTCTGTTATGGTAACCGTGTAGGTACCGGCACATAATCCGGTGATGGTGGCTGTCGTTTTAACAGGGTTTGTGTTCCAACTGTACGTATAAGGACTCGTGCCGCCTGAACCTGAAGCGGTCAGCGAGCCGGTGCAACTTCCCTGGCAGGATATGCCGCTGTTCTGGATGATGGAACCGGATAATACATTTGGCTGGTAAATGATAAATGTGGCGGACTTGGTACAACCCTTTTTATCTGTAACGGTAACCGTATAGGTACCAGCCTGAAGGCCCGAACGGTCTTCGGAACTGGAGCCGTTGTTCCAAATAAAATTGTAAGGAGAGGTGCCTCCTGAAACGGTAATGTTCAGGCTTCCGTTATTTCCACCATTACAACTGACGTTTGATTTGACGCCGTTAATCGTGAGGGCAGACGGCTGCGTAATCGTCACAGCTGCGCTAATGGTACAACCGTTGGCATCAGCGGCTGTCACCACATAAACACCGGCTGTTAACCCGGTAATCTGCTGAGTTGTTTTAACAGGAATGGTGTTCCAGGAGTAGGTATAAGGGGAATTGCCTCCTTTGACCGTGGCCTTGGCCATTCCATCGGACCCGCCTTTGCACGAGACATTGGTTTTGGTAAATGTGATGTTCAGGGCCGCAGGCTGGGTAAGGATTTTGCTTGCCGTTGCGGTGCAGTTATTGGACGTCACGGTCACCGTATAGGTGCCTGCACCAAGACCGGACAGGTCTTCGGTTGTCGCCCCGTTTGACCACAGGTAGGTAACAGGGCCGCTGGCACCACTAACAGTGAGGTTTATGGAACCATTAAAGTCACCATAACAACGGATGTTTTTTCCTCCTATATAGGTAGGACTATTTAAACTCAGGGAGAAACTTGATCCGCCGACAGTGGCAGAACATATGCTGGTGCAGCCATGTGCATCTGTTACCATTACGGAATAAGTTCCCGGAGAAAGCCCGGTAATGGTTTGCGTGGTTTTTACGGGAGAGGTGTTCCAGGCATAACCATACGGACCGGTTCCACCGGTAGCTGTAACAGTCGCTGAACCGTTGTTTTGGTTGCATCCGGCATTGGTAACAGCAATGCTGCAGGTAAGCGGAGCGGGTTCATTAATGGTTACGGATCCGGTATTGGTACAGCCATTGGCATCGGTGACAGTAACGGTATAAGTTCCGGCTGAAAGGGTCTGTATAAACGGAATGGTCTGGCCGTTGCTCCACAGGAAGGTGTACCATGGGGTGCCGCCGGAGGGATTCGCCTCAACGGTACCGTTGCTGCCGCCGTTACAGGCTACCTGAACGATCTTGGTAAATCCGACAAAAATGGCGGAAGGTTGTCCGATCGTTGTGGAACAAACCGTCGTGCATCCGTTGGCATCGGTTACCAGGACCTGGTAGTTTCCGGCAGAAAGCCCTGTTGCCACAGCATTGGTCTGGACCGGAACGGTATTCCACTGATAAGTGAAGGGTGCAGTCCCGCCCGTCACTGAAACAGATGCGGCTCCGTTATTTCCTCCATGGCAGCTGGCATCGGTTTTACTGATGCTGCAACTGATGTTACCGGGTGAACCGGATACTACAGCCGAACAAGAAGACGTACAGCCTTTGCTGTCTGTGACCACAACCGTATAGGTGCCAGGTGCAAGGCCCGTTACCGTAGTGGTGGTTTTTGCAGGAATGGTGTTCCATAAGTATCCGTAACCCGGTGAACCGCCACTGGCCGATACACTCACTGAACCATTATTTCCGGAACAGGTTGCATTGGTTGAGGAAGTGGAACAGGACAGCGCTGGCGGTTCGGTAACCAGAATTGTTTTGGTGAGCGTACAGCCGTTCTGGTCGGTGATAGTAACCGTATAGGACCCGGCTCCCAGGCCGGTAGCGCCTGTTGTTGTCTGGACCGGTATGGTGCTCCACAGGAAGGAATAAGGCGGCGTACCTCCAAATACGGACGTCACCTGGGCCTGGCCGTCATTGCCTCCGTGGCAACTGACGTTGACGGCATTGGTAGTCGCCGTAATCAACGAAGGCTGGGTCAGGGTAATCGAAGCGGATCCCGTACATCCGTTGGCGTCCGATACAATGACTGTATAGGTTCCTGCACTCAGGCCGGTGACCACTTTGGTAGTGGCTCCATTGGACCAGAGGTAAGCATAAGGCGATTCTCCGCCGGAAGGGAAAGCTTCAGCCGATCCGTCATTGCTTCCGTTGCAGGAAACATCCTTGGTCTTGTTTACCGTAACCGTAAGCTGAGCCGGTTGTGTCAAGGTGATGTTGCAGGAGGTGTTGCAGCCTTTGCTGTCCGTAACTGTAACTGTATATGTACCTGCTGCAAGACCGGTGGCCGTTGCAGTTGTTTGACCGTTGCTCCACAGGTAAGAATAGCCAGGTGTTCCTCCGCTTGCACTGACGGTGGCGTTGCCGTCATTACCGCCGTAGCAGGCCGGTTTGTTGCCGTTGACCTGGCAGGTCAGCAGAACAGGCTGGTCAAGGGTTACAGACAGGGTAGCGGTGCAGCCTCCGGCATCCGTAACGGTTACCGTATAGGTGCCATGAGGAAGTCCAGTAATGTCTTCCGTTGTTGAACCATTGCTCCAGGCATAGGTGTATGCGGGAGTTCCTCCGGAAACTGTCAGGTCAATGGAGCCATCGGCTCCGTTATGGCAGCTTATATGGTTGTGGGTTTCAAAAAGCGAAAGCGGTGTTAAAGGACCTGAGATGACGACGGATGCCGAAGCCGTACAGCCATGCTGATCGGTTACCGTTACCGTATAGGTTCCGGCGCTCAGGCCTCCGTTAACAGCAGTCGTGGCGCCATTACTCCAGATAAAATCATAGGGAACCGACCCGCCGGAAGCAGTGGCTTCAGCCGACCCGGTAGCGCCTCCAAAGCAGGAAACATGCACGATGTTGATGATACCGGCCTGCAACGAAGCCGGGTTATTAATCAATGCGGTTGCAGTAGCGGTGCAGCCTGAAGCATCAGTTACCGTAACCATGTAGTTGCCTGCCGGCAAACCAACGGCAGTCATGGTGGTTTGCCCGTCTGACCAGAGGAAAGAATAAGGAGGTGTGCCCCCGCTTACATTGGCTGTGGCAAAACCATCGCTGCCATTGTAGCATCCCGGATCATCAGAAACAACATTGATGATGATTGCCGTAATTCCGTTAATGGTTGCCGATAAAGTGGCTGTGCATCCATTGGCATCAGTTACCACTACCGTATACGTACCAGTAGAAAGACCGGCGATATCCTGGCTGGTTGCCCCGTTACTCCAGGAATAGGAATAAACCGGTGTTCCCCCGGATACAGTCAGGTCAATACTTCCGTCATTGACGCCATTACAGGTCAGGTCCTGGTGCGTCTCCGTTAAGGAAAGCGGATTTTGCGGTCCGTTAATGGTAATGTTCAGGAAAGCGGTGCAGCCGTTAGCATCTGTAACATAAACCGTATAGGTGCCGGCCGGCAATGTTCCGATATCTTCCGTGGTCTGACCATTGCTCCAGGAATATGTAAAGGACGGGGTTCCTCCGCTTACCGTTATATTTATGGATCCGTTGTTGTTACCGTAACAATCCACATCCGTGTGAGATTCACCAATGGCAAGCGGACCTGATGGCTGGTTTACAGTTACCGATGCCGATGCCGTACAACCCGCATCATCTGTAACAGTAACCGTATAGGTGCCTGACGGGAGATTGTTCAGGACTTTTGTGGTAGCTCCCGTTGACCAGACATAGGCATAAGGAGCGGTTCCTCCCACCGGGTTTGCTTCCACGCTGGCATCGTTCCCGTTGTAACAGCTCACGTCCTTGTTTTTGGTTATATTGACCAGTAATTGCAACGGGTCGGCCAGTACAACCTGGCAGGAAGTGCTGCATCCGTTCGAGTCGGTAACAGTAATCGTATACGTACCAGCCGCCAGACCGGTAGCCGTAGAGGTTGTCTGACCATTGCTCCATAAATAAGCAAAAGGTGCTGTTCCTCCGGTCAGCGAAACCTGGGCTGAACCATCCTGGCCGCCATAACAAGTTGGCTTGGTTCCTGCCACTGAACAGCTCATGGCAGCGGGTTCACCGATCATAACCGTCAGCGATGCTGTGCAGGCATTCTGATCCGTTACGGTTACCGTGTAGGTGCCCGCAGGCAATGCGCCGATGTCTTCGGTAGTCTGACCAGAACTCCAGGAATAGGTATAGGCCGGAGTGCCTCCGCTAACGGTAATATCAATGGATCCGTTTATCCCGCCGTTGCAGGTTACACCGGTATGGGTTTCAGACACGGAAAGTGCGTTTCCGGGCTGGGAAATGGTAATCGCAGCTGTTGCAGAGCAGTTGCTGAAATCAGAAACAGTAACGGTATACGTTCCGGCAGCCAGTCCCGTCGCCGTCTGATTGGTCTGTCCGTCTGACCAAAGAAAGGAATATGGAGGAAGTCCGCCTGAAACACTGGCTGTTGCAGACCCTGTCGGGGTTCCATAACACAATACATCAGTCACCCCGCTCATCGTCACCACAATTGCAGTGGGTTCCTGGATGGTAACGGTTTTGGTAATGGTACATCCGTTGATATCGGCAGCAATTACGGTATAGGTCCCTGCAGTCAGTCCTGTAGCGGTATCAGTGGTCTGGGCGGGTATGGTATTCCACAAATAGGTATAGGGTGGATCTCCGCCGGCAACCGTAATGGACGCTGTTCCGTCAGCCCCGCCATGACAGGTCACATCGGTTTTCGAAGTGACGGCAATCAGGGAACTGCTTGCAGTTACGTTATAATCACAGGATGTGGTGCATCCATGATCATCTGTAACGGTAACCGTATAGGTTCCGAACGAAAGACCGCTGATGCCTGAGGTGGTAGCCCCGTTTGACCAGAGATAGGAATATGGCGGAACTCCACCGGTGGCATTCACTGAAGCGGTACCATCATCATTTCCGCAATGGGTCGATGTTCCGGTTGCCGCACAACTGAGTGCAGCGGGTTCGTCAATTTTAACGGTACAAGTGGAGGTGCAGCCGTTGGCATCCGTAACCGAAACGCTGTAGCTGCCCTCAGCCAGTCCGGTGGCCGTGGCATTGGTTTGTACAGGAGCGGTATTCCATGAAAATGAATACGGGGGCACACCGCCAGCAGGGGAAACGGAGGCGGAACCATCCTGACCGCCAAAACAGGTAACATGCTGGATAACCACCGTGGTGCAGGATAATGCAGAAGGTTCTGTCAGCGTGGCTGAACAGGTGGTGCTGCAACCGCTGGCATCAGTAACAATAACAGTATACGTACCAGATGCCAGGCCGGTTGCTGTAACGGTAAACTGGGCAGGAGCCGTGTTCCAGGTATAGGATAAAGGAGCCACTCCTCCCGTTACAAAAACAGTAGCCGTTCCATTGGTTCCGCCGAAACAACTGATGTTGGTGGAGGTGATGGAACAGGAAAGGGCTGAACCCTGATTAATGGTTACAGAAGCCGTTGCTGAACAGGAATGGGCATCCGTGACTGTGACCGTGTAGTTTCCGGCTGACAAATTAATAATGGCGGAAGTGGTTTCCCCGTTACTCCATAAAAAGGAATAGGGTGTTGTTCCGCCAGAAACTACGGCCGTGGCTGTTCCGTCAGAAACACCGTTGCAGCTGACATTTGTATGCGTTATGGAAACCAGCAGGATGGCCGGTTCAGTAACCGTTGCCTGACAGGAGGTTGTACAGCCATTGGCATCGGATACAAATACAGTGTACGTGCCGGGAGAAAGACCTGTTGCTGTTGCCGTGGTCTGGGCGATCAGGGTATTCCAAACATAGGTAAAAGGTGCAGTGCCGCCTGATATAATAACGGAAGCGGTGCCGTCACCGGCTCCGTTGCAGGATACGGGACCAGCAACAGCACTGCAGGTCAGCAGGGCTGGTTGCGTCAGCGTATAGGAACAGGTGGTGGTGCATCCTTTGGAATCTGTGACAGTTACCGTGTAGGAGCCTGCACCCAGGCCGCTTGCAACCATGGTGGTCTGAACCGGGGTGGTGTTCCACACATAGGTATATGGCGGGGAGCCACCGGTTACCAGGACATCCAGCGCGCCCGTGTGTTCTCCAAAACAAAGGATGGTGTCACAGCAGGTGTTGATGGAACATTGTAATACGGCAGGTTGGGTGACAAGAGTGGAACAAACAGAAGTGCATCCGTTATAATCTGTTATGATCACCGAATACGACCCGGCTGAAAGGCCGGAAGTGGAGGATGTTGTATTGCCGTTGGACCAGAGGTAACCGTAGGGTGCAACACCCCCCGAAACCGAAACGGATGCTGTGCCGTTGACGCCTCCGAAGCAACTCACGTTGGTAGATACGGCATTGCAATTCAGGCTGGACGGCTGCGTAATGTTGATGGAAGAACTGATGTTGCAGCCCTTGTGATCAGTGATAAGTACCGTGTAAATGCCGGCACTGATGCCGCTCAGATCCTGAGTGGTTGCACCGGTTGACCAGCTGTAAGTGTATGGACTGGTACCCCCTGTCACCGTAAGGTCAATGGCCCCGTTGTTTCCGCCGTAACAAAGGACATTGACCGGAACATAAAGGGATACAAGTGCAGCAGGCTGGGATACCGTTGCCTGACAGGTTTTAGTGCAGCCCTGGGCATCGGTAATGGTAACCGTATAGGTGCCGGCTGCAAGCCCGATGACCGTTGCTGTTGTTTTCACAGGGCTGGTGGACCATTGGTAGGTATAAGGCGTGGAACCTCCGGTGGCAGTGACCGTGGCTGTTCCGGTAGCTGATCCAAAGCAGGTGGCATTGGTGGCGGAAGTGCTGCAGCTTATGGAGGACGGCTGGGTTATGGTGGCCGAACTTTGTGCCGTACAGTTTTTGGAGTCGGTAACAATAACCGTATACGTACCCGGAGTCAAACCTGTGGCTGTCTGACCGGTCTGTGCCGGAACAGTGTTCCAGGAGAAAGAATAAGGGGGCGTTCCGCCTGCCACGAGGGCATTGGAGGATCCGTTGCCCGCACCGCCGCAGGAGATATTGATGGCTGTGGCAAATACACTCAGCACAGGAGGCTGGTTAATGGTGATCACTCCCACGGCCTGGCAGCCATTGGCATCCGTAATGGTTACGGTATAGGTTCCTGCGGTAAGCCCGTTTGCAGTCTGCGTCATTTGTCCGTTCGACCACAGGTAAGAGTATGGCGGCGTTCCGCCGTCGGCAAAGGCCGTAATGGATCCGTCACTTCCTCCAAAACATGAAACGTGATTAACATTGCTGTTGCAGATGCAGGACAAGGCTGAAGGCTGATTGATTATCACAACTGCAGTTTTGGAGCATCCGTTTGCATCGGTAACCGTGACCGTATAAATGGCAGCGTTTAAGCCGGACACCTGTGCGGTGGAGGCTCCGTTCGACCACAGGTACGTATAAGGTGCAAGTCCCCCTGAAACCGTGAGCAGTGCTGATCCGTTGGATCCTCCGCTGCAGGATACATGGGATAAGGTGGTGGTAACCGTAATATCGGGAGGAGAAGTTATCACCATCGTTCTGGTTTCCACACAAAGACTGGCATCGGTAATGGTCACGGTATACGAACCAGCGGCCAGCATCGATATATTGTTGGTGGTGTTGCCTGTTGACCAGATAACGGTATATGGAATTACCCCTCCGGACGGGTTAATGGAAATGCTCCCCGTATTGCCTCCGAAACAGACCGGGCTGGTGATGGTTTCGTTTGCATTTATTTTACCCGGCTGGGTGATGCTATAGGTGGCTGACTGGGTACATCCTTTGTCATCGGTAACAATAACCGTATAAGATCCGGCAGGTACATTCAGGAGACTGGCAGTGGTTTGAACAGGGTTGGAATTCCAGAAAAAGGAATAAGGGAAGTTACCGCCCGATACGATGAGCAATACCTTTCCGTCCGACCCGCCATTACAGGTAACCGGCAAGATGCTGCCATTCAAAGACAGGTTGTTGGGCTGACTGATCAGCGCATTGGCCGTGGTGTTACAGCCGTTGGCATCCGTTATGGTAACCGTATAGAAACCGGCTGAAAGTCCTGTAGCCACAAGCGTGGTTTGTACCGGCACGGTGTTCCAGGAGTAATTGTAGGGTGCTGTTCCGCCGGTTACAATAGTGGTTGATTCACCGTTATTACCGCCAAAACATAATACGTTTACATTCGAAGTGGAAGCCATCAGTGGATTGGGCTCGTTTACGGTTACCACGAGGTTTTCAACACATCCGGTGGAGTCCGTAATAATGACCGTATAGGATCCGGCTTCAAGCCCGGTTGCTGTGACTGTGGACTGGACAGGAATCGTGTTCCATGAATATTGGTAAGGGCTGCCGGTCTGGTATGGGGTACCGCCTGTGACGGAGGCGGTTGCTGATCCATCGGAATAACCATAACAGGTGACATCCGTCACGGAGGAAGTTGCGATCAGTTCGGACGGCTCTGCGATCAGGAATGTGGAAGTTATCACACATCCATTGGAATCCGTAATGGTACAGGTGTGCAGCCCGGCATCCAGGTTAAAGGCAAGGAAGTCTGTCTGGACGGGATTCGTATCCCAGGAATATTCATAGGGTGGAACACCTCCTGATACAAATACGATGGCGGTACCATCGGAGCCGCCAAAGCAGGACACATTGGTATAATCCTGCCCGGCAATCAGCGGAACGGGTTCAAAAACATCTATGGCAAAAAGAATTTCACATCCGTTTGCATCTGTAACAGTCACCGTATAGATCCCGGCAACAAGGTCAGTCAGATCTTCTGTTGTTGCAGCATTGCTCCATTGGAAATAGTAGGGCAATGTGCCCCCGGTTACGGTAAGATCTATGACGCCCGTGGAGGCTCCGTTACAAAGCACATCCGTAGTCAAATAGCTGGCGCCAAGGTAATCGTTAGGTTCATTAATGAAAAACTGGGTCATGGACGAACAGCCGTTGGCATCCTGCACGGTGATGTCATATATACCCGGTTGCAATGAATCAAACAGGGTGATGGAAGAAAAACCGGAATTATTCAGGTCATACAGGTAAGGGGCTGTGCCGCCGTTACCGGCGATTTCAATGATTCCATTCCCATCATCCTTGCAAAGCACATCACTCAGGGTGATTACATCCAGGAAGGGATTTGGATACACAGTAACGGTCTGACTTGCAGTGGCTGTGCATCCATTGACATCCATTACGGTAACGGTATATGCTCCATCTGAAGTGGCTGATACCGATTCGGAAAATTCACCGGAAGACCATTGATAGGAACTGAAGCCCGTGGTTGCAGTTAAGGTTACGGAACCTCCGTCACAAAAAGTTGTAGCCCCACCGGCGGTAATGGAAACAACAGGAGCCGAAAATTCAGTCAGGATAAAAGGAGCAGAAACCGCCGTGCAGCCTGATCCGTTGCTTACCGTTACGGTATAGCTTCCTGCAGGAACTGAAATGGTCTGAGTGGTAGAGCCTTCGGACCAGAGATAGGTGTTATAACCGCTTCCTGCATCCAGGGTGGAATTGAATCCTGGACAAACCGGGCTGTTTCCGGATATGGATACCGTAACAACTGTTCCGTCCGGTACAATGGACACGTCCGTTGCCGGGCAGCCATTGATATCGCTGACGTCAACCGTATATGTGTTGGCGGCAAGCCCTGCAATATCTTCAATCGTGGCACCATTGCTCCAGTCAAACACATAACTTCCAGACCCACCTGAAACCGTAATATCAACGGCCCCGTCAGACCCTCCGGAACATGAAACAGCGGTAATGGAATGAGTAATCACTATGGCCAGGGGTTCGCTGACGGTATAAGTGGCTGATAGTGAACAGCCATTCGAATCGGTCACCATCACCGTATAGGCACCTCCTGCCAACCCGTAAATATCTTCATCGGTAGAACCGTCAGACCACGTGTAGGTATAGGGGTTGTTGCCACCCGAAACCGTAATGTCAACCTCGCCATCCTGGTCACCGTTACAGATCAGATCAGTAATTCCGGCGGATAGGGACATGCTAATGATGGAAATATTGATCGTATCAGACTGATAATTATTTGCTAACGAATCAGTTACAGTCACAAAATAAGCTCCGGCACTACCTGCAGAAATACTGGCTGTCGTTTCACCCGTTGACCACAGGTAAGCGCTGAAAGGAGCATTGGTTGTTAACGTTACGGATGATCCAAAACAGACATTGGATGTTCCGGAGTTGATCAGGGAGACTTGTCCATATCCGATCGAATGCATCAGCAGCAAAAACACGGTGTAAATAAACAGCCTGGAGTAATGTTTTCTGTTCATGAGAATTGTATTGACGGTTTTTTTAAGATACCTATCCCATTCGCCCAAATTCCATCAAACCTGTTGAAAGGACGTAAAGGATAAATAATAAGTAAACTAGTTTTGGTTTTTGGAAAGTTAATAACTACGGTTTCAACGCAATTTACCATAAAAATCTAACCACTGCAAATTTTTATGCACTTATACATGAATGGAATACTATTTTAACTCAACGAAAGCGACTGGATTCAAATATATTAATAGGTCAGGTAGACGGTCAGACGGTTTTTTGTGAATCGGCTTTTTAAAAGGGTTAAAAACCAAACTACCGGTATGAAAAGTTTGATTTTCAAAGGGAATGTATAAATAAATGTAATGGATCAGGAACATGATAAAATGGAAAGTGGGGGTATAAGAAAAATGGGGTAATCGGACAAAAAATGTCAAATATTGAGCCAAATGATCTTTTTTCTTGCGATTTCTTGCTTTTTTTGAAAAAACCGGTCATTTTTCAGCGACCATTAGGTTATCCGACTGCGTGTTTTCGCTTTCCCTGAAAGGAACTGAACGAAGCGGCAGGGTCGTTTTCACTGGAACTTTACAATTAATTAGTTTCAAAGTTTGTTGATTTACAAATAAATTCTAATTTTGCATCCCCATTTAAAGAATTAAACCTTAAAAATCGTGGATACTTTATCGTACAAAACGGTTTCAGCCAATGATCAGACAGTCCGCAAGGAATGGTTGTTAATTGACGCCGAAAACCAGGTCCTGGGCCGTTTATCAGCTGCTGTGGCCAAAATGCTTCGCGGCAAGCACAAAACCAGTTTCACCCCGCATGTGGATACCGGTGACAATATTATCATCATCAATGCCGCGAAGGTGAGACTTACCGGTAACAAGATGACGGAAAAGCAGTATGTCAGCCATACAGGATACCCGGGCGGACAACGGATTACAACCCCCAAGGAATTACTGGCGAAGCACCCCGAAAGGATTATTGAAAATGCAGTATACGGCATGATTCCCAAAAACAAGCTGGGAGCGGCCATTCTGCGTAATCTTTACGTTTATGCCGGCCCCAGTCACCCGCATGAAGCCCAAAAGCCCAAAACCTTTACCTTATAAACGGATTGAATAAAATGGAAACAACCCATACCATCGGAAGAAGAAAGACCTCCATAGCACGTGTTTACCTGAGCAGCGGTAATGGAAGCATTAAAATTAACAATAAGGATTATAAGGAATATTTCACCACCCTGCCCCTTCAGTATAAAATCAACCAGGTTTTTCAGGTTTCCAATACCACCGGCCAGTTTGATGCTCATATCAACGTGGATGGCGGAGGGATCACTGGACAGGCAGAGGCCATTCGCATGGCAATGGCCCGCGCCATGATAAAAATCAACCCGGAATATCGTCCGGCCCTGAAGGCAGAAGGCTTTCTCACCCGTGATCCACGCATGGTAGAAAGAAAGAAACCGGGTCAGAAAAAGGCCAGGAAGAGATTCCAGTTCAGCAAACGTTAATTTCCAAAAACCTTCAACTCAACTTTCACACATTCATGTCCATTGTCAGCCAACAGGAATTATTAGATGCAGGAGTCCACTTCGGGCACCTGAAACGCAAATGGAACCCCAAAATGGCTCCGTATATTTTTATGGAGCGTAACGGCATCCACATTATTGACCTCAACAAGACCCTGGTTAAACTTGACGAGGCTGCCTCGGCAATCAAGCAGATTGCCAAGTCAGGCAAGAAAGTGCTTTTTGTAGCCACGAAGAAACAGGCCAAGGATATTGTTGCCAACGCTGCAAAATCGGTCAATATGCCCTATATCTCCGAGCGCTGGCCTGGTGGCATGCTGACCAATTTTGCCACCCAGCGGAAATCTGTTAAAAAGATGGGCGCTTATGAAAAAATGGAACATGACGGCACCTTTCAGAATATTTCCAAGAAAGAGCGTCTTCAGATCACCCGTCAGAAGGATAAGATGGGCAAGTTGCTGGGAAGTATCACAGACCTTACGCGCCTTCCTGCAGCATTGTTTATCGTGGATATTATGAAGGAGCATATTGCCGTTGCCGAAGCACAGAAACTGAATATTCCAACCATTGCCATTTGCGATACCAATACCGATCCCACCCTGGTTGATTTCCCGATACCGGCCAATGACGATGCCACCAAATCGGTTTCCATCATCATGAGCGTGATGGTAAAGGCCATCGAAGAGGGACTTGCCGAACGGAAAGTGGATAAGGAATCGGAACGTGAACGTGAAGTGGCCGCTGATGAAGAATCAACCGGCGAGAAGGGATTTGCCACTTCCGAAGTGGAAACTGAAGAAGGAGCCCCATCCGATGAAAAGCCTAAAACGAACCTGCGTCCCCGTAAAACAGGAGCGGCTGCAAAAAAATAAATAATTAATTGATTTGAACGGAACAGAAAATACCATGGAAACGGTGATCATTACTGCTGCAGATGTAAATAAATTAAGACTTCAGACCGGAGCCGGCATGATGGATTGTAAGAAAGCGCTTACAGAGGCAAACGGTGACTTTGAAAAGGCCATTGATTTTTTAAGAAAGAAAGGACAAAAGGTTGCTGCCAACCGGGTTGACCGTGATGCCAAAGAAGGGATTATCATCGCCAAAACCACCTCCGACGGAAAGCGGGGCGCCATGATTGCACTTAATTGCGAAACAGACTTTGTCGCCAAAAACCAGGATTTCATTCAATATGCAGAGAACCTCCTGAATACGGCCATTGAAAAAAACCCAAAAACCATCGATGAGTTTAAGGCCCTGCCTTTTAACGGCATAACCGTTAACGACAGCCTGTTTGATCAGATTGGAAAAATCGGGGAAAAAATTGATCTGTCACGATTTGAAGTGGTGGAAGCACCCAAGGTGGTTGTTTACAACCATCCCGGCAACAAACTGGCTACCATGGTTGGTTTCAGCAGCAATGCGGCCGCGCGTATCAATGAAGTGGGCAAGGATGTGGCCATGCAGGTGGCAGCCATGAATCCCGTATCCATTGATAAAGACGATGTCGATCCGTCCATGCTGGAAAGGGAAATTGAAATCGGAAAGGACCAGGCCCGGCAAGAGGGAAAACCGGAAGAAATGATTGAGAAAATTGCCATGGGCAAACTCAACAAGTTCTATAAGGAATGCACGTTGAATAACCAGTCCTTCATCAAGGATGAAAAGAAGACCATTTCCCAACTGTTGAATGAAACGGAAAAAGGACTAAAAGTAACGGCCTTTAAACGAATTCAGTTAGGCGCATAAAGAAAATTTTAAAATCCTCCGGTAACCGGGGGATTTTTTTTGCACTTTAGCCATCGCAATTGGATACAACCTGCCTGTAAGGGCGCCATCACAAACCAGATGAAATATAAAAGAATCCTTCTGAAACTCAGCGGGGAGTCGCTGATGGGTGAAAAACAATTCGGCATCGACAACAACATGCTGGTGCAATATGCCAGGGATATCAAAAAAGTTGTGGATAAAGGCATTGAGGTGGCCATTGTCATTGGAGGCGGTAATATTTTCAGGGGACTGCAGGCTGCCGAAGGAGGAATGGACAGGGCCCAGGGTGATTACATGGGGATGCTGGCTACCGTAATCAACAGTATGGCTCTCCAGGGTTCACTGGAAGGTATCGGCATTAAAACCCGGCTGCAATCAGCCATTAAAATGGAGGCTATCTGTGAACCCTTTATCCGCCGAAGGGCCATCCGACACCTCGAAAAGGGAAGGGTGGTGATTTTTGGGGCAGGCACTGGAAATCCTTATTTTACAACTGATACTGCAGCTTCCCTGCGGGC
>CAYWHE010000044.1:0-22609 GCA_964458125.1 uncultured Flavobacteriaceae bacterium
TGTATCACCATCCTGTTCTGCCTCCTCGCCTGGGCCGGATGTGAAAAGGATTACCTTTCAACCCAGCAGGTTGAAATTACGGCACAGGTCAGTTTTTCCAAAGACGTTGTTCCCATCTTAACGGAAGATTGCGCCACCCCGAATTGCCATGTGGCCGGTGCAATATCGCCGAACCTGAGCGCAGACCAGGCTTATGACGAATTAACCGGGCTCGGTTATGTCGATACTACCAATGCGGAAGGCAGTATCCTTTATAAAAGGCTTATTGCCACTACCGATCCCATGCCTCCCAGTGAAAAGCTTACACCTGAAGAAATCGGATATATCCTGGCCTGGATTAAACAAGGCGCTTTAAATAATTAAAAAGCAACTAAACTATGAAAGAATTTAAAAAAGTACTGTCTCACAAGTATGTGATACTCCTGCTGACCGTGCTGGCTGTACCGGTTGCTGCCCGGGCCCAGGAAAATACGGAAACCAAACCCGCACCCGCTCCCAGAGAGTATGTGAAGGCAACTTTTGAAAACGGAGTTTTAATCAACAACCAGACGGTGGAAGCCCCCGGTAAAAAAACCCTGGATTTTATGATCCAGCACAGGTTTGGTGTGATTGAAAATGCCAAGGACCTGTACGGGATATTTGCTCCTTCCAACATACGCCTGGGATTGAATTACGGAATTACCAAACGCATTTCACTGGGTCTTGGGATCACCAAAAATAAAATGCAGTATGACCTGAACGGCAAGGTCATCATCTTTCGCCAGGCAAAGAAAAAAGGCATGCCGGTTTCCATCACCTATTTCGGATGTGTGGCCCGGAGTACCAAGGAAAAGGAAAACTTCCTGAACCAGGAAGGCAAATTCAAGGAAACCAATAAACTGACCTATTTCCATGAACTGATGATTGCCAGGAAAATCAACCGCCAGATTTCCCTTCAGGTAGGTTTTACCTATGCCTACATCAATATCCTGGATTCGATTTACGGACAGCATGATTTCTACGGGGCTTCATTCGCGGGCAGGTATAAATTCAGTCCGCAGTCATCCATAGCGGTTGATTTTGATTACCCGCTGAATGTTTCCGGCATCAATGAAACGGTTAAACCCCTGCCAAATCTTAGTCTGGGCTATGAATTATCCACCGGAAGTCACCAGTTTCAGGTATTTGTAACGACAGGAAGCAGCATAATCGACCAGGACAGCCGTGTATTAAACACGAATAATTTTACGGACCGGAAGGTTCTGATCGGATTTAACATTACCAGGCAATGGGGCTTTAAAAAATAGACCTGTCGACGTTGCAGCCCAGGCTGTGAGGATGAAATAAAGTGGTTATTTAAAAGGTACATCTAAAATTTTTTTTATGGAAAAAGAACCTGAAAAATCCAACCGCAGGAAATTCCTGAAATTCGGATTGCTTGCCGGTGGTGCAAGCCTGGCAGCAGGTGTTGCACTCCGGACCGACATACTGGGTGAAAGCCAGGCCAGCCCGGGCAAAAAGGTAAAGGTGTTACTGGCCGACGGTACGTTGGCCGAGGTGGACAGCACTCACCTGAAACGTCATCCGGCGGAAAACAAATTAACCGAACACCAGATTCGCGAAGGAATAGAAGGGAAAAAATTTGTGATGGTTATCGACCTGTCACGCTGCGCCAATGCACGCAAATGCGTGGAAGGATGCCAGAAGATGCATCATAAACAACCCCCCACCGAATGGATCAAAGTGCGGAAAATGCAGGAAGCCGAAAACACGGCCCCTTACTGGATGCCCCAACCTTGTTTTCACTGTGATAATCCTCCCTGCACGAAAGTTTGCCCTGTTGATGCCACCTTTAAACGTCAGGACGGCATTGTCCTGATCGATAATGAAAGATGCATTGGTTGCCGCTTTTGTATGGCCGCATGCCCCTATAATGCACGTTCCTTCAACTGGGGAGAAAACTGGGGAGAAGCCCCAAAAGACTCTGTGAATTCGGATGGATGCTGCGATTATACTCCGGAAAGCAGTTACCCGGCAAAAATGGGTACCGTTGAAAAATGTGATTTCTGCCCGGATATGGCCCGCAAAGGTGAACTGCCCGACTGCGTGACCGCCTGTCCGAACGGAACGATATTTTTCGGTGATGCCAATGAAGATGTGGTATCCAACGGAGATGAAACCGTCCGCCTGAGTGAATTACTCAAAAAAAGGGCCGGTTACCGCTTTATGGAGGACCTGGGAACCGAACCCCGGGTTTATTACCTTCCTGCCGTGAATCGTCAGTTTCCATTTGAAGATGATCCGGAAGTTCACAATGCAACGGAATAATTAAAAAAAGTCATTTATGGAAACGCATGAACATTATTCTCAACTGAGCCTTGAGCAACAGGTGGCCTACCGTCAGGAATTCAGGGAAACGGTTTTGCGCCCGTTGAGACATACGGGCACCATCGGGAAATTATGGATCGCCCTGCTGCTGCTGATATTTCTTTTTGGCTGCTACGCTTATTACATCCAGCTTCGTGACGGGTTAAAGGTTACCGCCCTGCGCGATTATGCCTCCTGGGGTTTATACATTTCTAATTTCGTCTTTTTTGTTGCCATCAGCCTGGTGGGCGCCCTGATATCTTCCATTTTACGTCTGACGAACTTTGGGTGGCATCGACCGCTGACCCGTATCGCCGAAATCATTGCCGTGGCCGGAATTATTTTCGCCGGCCTGATCATCGTAGTTGATATGGGAAGACCCGACAGAATATTATACCTGTTTGCCTATGGACGCATTCAGTCACCGATCGTCTGGGATGTGATCGTGGTATCCACCTATCTCGTCACCAGCGTACTGTTTCTTTATCTTCCGCTCCTTCCGGGCATTGCGCTTTGCAGGGATGTGCTTACGGAAAAACCAAAATGGCAGCGGTGGATGTATAAATTCCTGGCCATGGGCTGGGACGGCAGCCGGAAACAATGGGACATCATGAAAAAAAGCGTGGCTATCCTGAGCATTCTGGTTATACCTTTAGCGGTATCCATCCATACCGTAACGGCCTGGTTGTTTGCCACCACCCTTCGCCCGGGCTGGGACAGTACGAATTTCGGACCTTATTTTGTCGCAGGGGCTTTCCAGGCCGGAACAGCCTGTGTCATCATCGGTATTTTCGTATTCCGGAAAGCCTATAAACTGGAAAAATACATCACGGATCTTCATTTCGATAACATGGGCAAGTTGTTGGTTTTTCTGTGCATTGTCTATGCTTATTTTAATGTCAATGAATACCTGGTACCGGCTTATAAAATGAGAACGGCCGAGGCGAAATTACTGAACGATCTGCTGATCGGGCCCTATGCACCGGTTTACTGGTCGGTTCAGGTATTCGGTATGGCCCTTCCCGCCATGACACTCTTGTTCCGGAAGGCGAGAAGGCCACTGCCCCTGACCATTATTGCAGTCATGGTCGTGGTTGGAGCCTGGCTGAAGCGTTACCTGATTGTCACCCCGATCATGCTCAATCCGTATGTCGAAATTCAGGATGTGCCTGCCAACTGGGCCACCTATTTTCCTTCCTGGGTTGAGATATCCATCGTGTCGGCTTCCCTGGCCGGCGTATTGCTGATCATTACCATTTTCTCCAAACTATTCCCCATTATTTCCATCTGGGAAACCATGGAAGGAGAAGGCATTGATCTGGAAGATATTGATAACACTAAAAAATAGCGCTATGAAATTCAATCATTCATGCTGTCTTCTCCCGGGTTACAGGTCCTTGTTTTTTGTTGTGTTGCTCGTGTTTTTTTCCGGTGTTACCGGTTCGCTGATGGCACAGGAGGAAAAGGAAGAGGAGGCTGCCATACAAGAGGCCGTCATTCACCTGACCTTTTCCCAAACGGATACCACGCGGATTTGTACGGCACTGGTAACAGCAGGCGGTAAACCAGTTCAGGAAAAGGAAGTTCATTTCTATATTAAAAGGATGTATAGCCTGCTTCCGGTTGGCAGTGCAGTTGAAACCGACACAAGCGGTACGGCCATCATGGAATATCCACTGGACATGCCAGGGGATGAAAGAGGCCAATATACGGTTGTTGCCAAAATAGAAGATGACGACACCTTCGGTACGGTGGAGGAAGCTGCAGAGGTAAAATGGGGCGTCAGCCCCGCCGGTGAACATAATCGTTGGGAACATCGTTCTCTTTCGGCTTCCCGGGAGCATGCACCAACTTACCTGATACTTGTTTCCAACCTGATAATTGCCGTTATTTGGGGTGTTCTTTTATACGTGGTTATCCAGGTATTCAGGATCAGGAAAGAAAGCAGGCTCATCAACATAAAAAAATAACTCTACAAATTAAATTAAAAAGTAAATTTATGAAAACAAAATTGAAAAATAAAACCGCTGCTTGTGCCGGGTTACTGATGGTTGCACTGATGTTGATTTTTACCCAATTCACCGTTGCCCAGGACAAGCCAAAGGGAAAGCCATGGGCTGCGCCTGAATCAGCAGTAAAAATGAAAAACCCGGTGAAAGCCGATGATGCGAATTTAAAGGAGGCCAAGGATTTATATGCCCAGCATTGCAAGTCCTGTCACGGCCCGAAAGGAAAGGGCGACGGACCCAAAGCGGAGAAAATTGACATATCATGCGGTGATTTTTCATCTGCAGAAATGGAAAAATTATCCGATGGCGACCTCTTTTATAAAACAACTGAAGGAAGAAAACCCATGCCCTCCTTTAAGGAAAAACTCTCTGATAATGAAAGGTGGATGCTGGTAAACTATCTCCGGACATTAGCCAAGGCAAAATAGTACTTGCAGGGTTTTGCAAAAGACCCTTGAATGACCTGTTTTCATGGTTTTTGAACCGCCTTTGAATGTTCATCATTCAAAAATTGCGGTGATTGGATTACCCGCCACGGACCTGTAAAAGGAACGTGGCGGTTTTTTTATCAGCTGGAAACAGGTTTATAAGGATGATTGGCTGCAACAGATGCGAAGTCAGGAGTGGCCTTTCCTGTCGGAATGGCAATGCGATAGCTGGCCGGTGCCTGGAGGATATTCCATGAATCCCATCAACAGGATAAATTGCTTAAACTTGCGTTTTATTTAAACGTTCAGGGCTATTTTGGTTCCGGTTATTCATTTTAAATTCGCTTATGCCTGGATATAATCCTTCTGTTAAAATCACCAGGCCGGTCCTTTTCGGCCTGATCCTGTTGATGGTGTGTGGTTGCCGTGCTGGTAACAATAAAAAATCTTCTGAAATACTGGTTCATGGCAGCTTTGAAAATGCAGCCCGCAGTGTCATTTATGTATTCTCCTATCCCGATACGAATTCGATTTACCTGGGCTTAAAGGCAATTATTGATTCTTCCCTGGTGGATCAGCGGGGAAATTATTCTTTTCATATCAGGGCTCACTTCCCGTTTGCCTTTAACCTGGAAACAAAGGATTCGGTGCTGGTTTCCAATTTGTTTTTAACCCCGGGGGATGAACTGGAATTGAATTTTAAAGGAGAAAACAACCAGCCGGAAATTGGCTCTTCCGGTCAGGCCTCCCGGTTTAACAACTTTCTCCTTCAACTGGCAGATACCTTTTACAAAGATCCGGAAACGAGGAAGATCTACTACATTTCCACCAATTACATGTCCCTTCCACGTTTCACCGATTATTGCAGGGAGAGAATGGATAAGCAGCTCGGTTTTTTTCACCGCTATTTTAAAGATGAAACCCTGCAAAAGGAGTTCGGCGATTATGCCCTTCATACCATCCGGTATGGCATAGGCTGCGATAAACTCATGTACCTGTGGAAAAAAAGAATGAAGCAGGAACCGGTGTCTGTCGATTCCTCCTGGTTTGATTTTATTACACCGGCATTCCTGGAGAACCGGGATGCCTTGTTTTGTCCGGCTTATATCCGGTTTTTAAACCTGTACCTGAAAGATTATTATGAACGCATGCAGGAAAAACGATTGTTGTCGGGAGATTATTCCAGGCCCCCTCTGCCTGCAGTGGAAAAATTCAGACTTGCCGGTCAGTTGTTTCACCGGCCTTTCAGGGATGTGGTCTGGCTGAATATTATTACCGATGAAATGAAATCGAGTCAGGATTCCATGGAGTCCGGATACCGGGTTTCCATGCCTTTGGATTCCATGATCACCTGGTTTAAAAGCAAATATCCTGAAAACTGATGGAATAGCCTGAGGCCGCATGGAACTGAGACGACTGATTTTCCAGGAGCTGATCCCGGTATTGATTTATATTTCCGATGCTGTTTTTTCAGGATTGAAGGTGCTGGTACCTGTTGTCTTTGGATTGAAAATTTTCCACATCAGGCTGGTGAAACCGGACCTGGAAAAACTGGTAAAAAGTATGTGTATGCTGGTTCTGCTGGGCGGACTATTTTTTCTCACCCCGGTTTGCTTAAATACATGGACATCCCTGTCTTCCGGGGTGGAGGGCGAAACGGATTTTTTTATCGGCCTGGTAACCGGCTCTCAGTGGTATACGTTTTTTTTTCCGGCGTTTGTGTTTGGAGTTCTTCCGCAGTTGATGTGGTTCAGGCGCTTCAGGACGGTTTATGTGTTGGTTGTGCTGGTTGCCGCATGGTTTGTTTCCGGATTTCTGATGGAATACTTTTCGCCCGGGAAAACTTTTATTTTATCATCCTCAGCCAGATCTCCCGCGGTTCCATTATTGGTCTGGTTGAAAAAAGGAGTCCTGTTTATCATCCTGTTGTGCACAGGCTATTGGTACGCCGGCAAAAGAAATCAGGCTGCAGGAAATTACCGTCCTTAATAAATGAAGCCGGCCCTGGCATTTCCCAAAAGGCCGGCACATTTTAAAGAACGGTTCAGGCTAGTGTATTCCGGACGGATTCCGTTGTTCCCATCAGCATTTTTAAAACGGAGTATTTTAGATCATCCTTGCGGGAAGCTGGATATTCCCATCCGGTTACCTGGTTCAGACTGCTCATCAGGACTTTTTCATCCAGAAACGGATGTTCCTGTTTGATTTCATAAAACAAACTGAATACATGTTCGGTGTCGAACTGGAGGATGGATTGGTTTTGTAAATTGTGCATGGTTTTATGGTTTTGAGGGTTGAATTCAGAGGAATTTGGTTTTTACTTTTCGGTATCGGTATCGATGACGATTCTGACTTTTCCGGTGTACTTGATCCTGTTCATCTTTTCATTTATACTGACAGGACAAAAGTATCCATGGTGCATGCTACCACGGATACAGTTTATGAAGTACGATAACGCAAAAAAATAGCTAAAAAAAATATTAAAAATATATAATTAATTTAATTATAATTAGTTATATTAAAATAAAATAAAAAATATTAAAAATAGTAACAGTAGGCCCATTGGGTCAACTGAAAAAAATCAATAAATAGCCAGGTCAGGTTTGCCCTGGGTCTACAAAATGCAATCTTCCTGTGTAAACAGGTAACCCGTTCACAAATGATTCAGGCCGGTAAACCGGATCAGGCCACCGGATGCATGGTTGCTCCATGCACCGGTAACCTGAACCAGATCAAACCCCCTAATTTTTTATGTTCAGCAACCGCATGATGGATTGCTTGTATTCTTCCTTTTTACTGGACGGGTATTCCCAGCCGGTAACTTTATTGATCAGGCTCATCAGGCTCAGCTCATCCAGGAAGGGATGCTCCTGTTTGATTTCATAGAATAAGGAGAACACATGCTCACTATCGTACTGATACGAAGTGTTACTGTTTAAATGATACATCATGGCATTATGGTTTGAAGGTTAGATTGGCGTGGAAAAGCGGAGTTGATTTAAAGAATGGTATCGGTATCAATGATGACTCCACCGTCCTTGTTTATGGAGCCAGCCGAATTGTATCGATACCTTCTTTTTGTCATGTTGCCGCTTTCCGGGTAGAAATTGAATCCTTTTCCCGTAATTATTACATGACAAAAGTAGGTGGCCTGCTTCCTAACACATATACAAAAAATTAATTAAGGTAACGAATAAATATTTTAAAAAATTATTAATAAAATGTATAAATAATTGAAAAATAAATATATACAAAACATTTTATTTTCAGAAAACATAAAATAGTCACATATATTCTACCAAATTCATTCAACTGAATTTTCAAAAAGAAAAAAAATGCCTTCCAGGTAACTGCAAGGCTCTTTTTTTTAAAAAATTGTCCAAAACCAGTCTAAATTGACCGGAATGTCCACCTGCACCTGGCCGGTGATGAATCCCGGTAATATGGATGATAAAGGTTGGTGGGTCAGACGATCAAGGTGGTACCGGCAGGTGACCGGCTAATGAAAATGGTAATGATCCGGGATACATACACAACTACTGATGCGTAATGATGTCATTATCGATGATCAGGCCATCATTCATTACTTGTGTTTCCCCGGTAGTGACCGTTGAATCACCGCTTAAATCGGTTGATGTGGCATCTGAAGTATCAGTGCTCAGACTGCCTGCAATGGCAATCACAATTGCAATAATTAAATCCATAGTTGACTGATTTATAAAATTTGTGTTAAACAAAATTACCCCGGCCTGGAGGGTAGAATGGTTAAAAAAGGGTACATTTGTAACAAGTCATTTGTGGCAATCAGTCAACCTATTGGATTGTATGTTATTTTGTAAGTATTTGAAAAACAGTGTAATAAATAAATTATCGGCATGAAAAATTTTAAAAATTATTCCCGATACATAACAAAAAACAGGATTAAATTATCCATCAATACGGATGAACTCAAGCAGCAATTTGAAGCGACCAAGGAAGACAGGTTGCTGGAAGGGATACTTTCGGGAAAATATGCCAATGATGAGGAGGCCGCACGGGATTTGTACCAGACCACTCCCGCTGATAAAGCATTCAAAATGTTGAAATCCAGGATTAAGGACCGGCTCATCAGTCATTTTTTTCAGGTGGATATTAAAAAGACGGTCTCATCGAGTTACAGTCAGAAATTGACATTAACCCATAAACAGCTGACGGCTGGTCAATTGCTTTTAAATGCAGGGTTATCCAAAGAAGGACGGGAAATCCTGAAACATGGTCTCTCCATTGCCCAATACTGCCAGGCTTCTGGCCTGATTATCTTTGCCGCCAGACTGCTCCGGTCCCAGGCTGGTTTTGTAGGTACCCGAAGGGAAGTGGAAAAATATAACAGACTGATTGAAACCAACCTACCCATCTACGCCGCTGAATTGGAGTCGGATTCCATGCGGGATAACCTGAACATTGATTTCCGGGAGACCTTTTCACCTCAGCACCATGAAAAAATAACACGGTTCTGGAATCGCATTTTGGAACTCAACGACCTCTTCGATAACCTGGTTCTAAAAATTAACAAGGCCAGGATTGGATCCAAGTATTACGAAACCATGGGTGACTTCCGTGGCATCATCCGGGTTTGCGATGAGGCCGAAAATTACCTGCTGACCCACCCGAAGTATTATGAAAAAGTCAGGCATCGTGAATTGGCCAGTACAAAGATTGAAGCCTGTCTGCTGTTGAAGGATTATAAACTGGGCAGGGAAAATGCGGAAGTCTGCATGAGCCTCCACAATACCACCAGTATCAATGCTGTTATCGTGCTGGAGTATTATGTGCTGCTTTGCATGCATGACCGGGATTATGTCAAAGCCTGGGAACTTTTTGATTTTGCCCTGACCATGCCGGCATTTAAAAACTATGAACAGGAACGGCTTGAAAAGTGGAAGTTGTTTGAAGCCTACCTTGGTTTTGCCATGCCCCGTTCAGACAGGAAATTCAAATTATTTAAATTCCTGAACGAGGTAACGGTATATTCGAAGGATAAGAGAGGGTTAAACGTTTCCATTATGATTGCACAAATTATCCTGTTGCTTGAAGATGCACGATTCGATTTATTACTGGATAAGGCCGAATCCTTTAAAATTTATTTCAAGCGTTATGTGACACGTCATATCAATTACCGGACATTCTATTTCGTGAAAATGCTGGAAACGATGTTCCGGTACAATTTCCATTATGAAAAAACGAAGGAAGTCTCCGCCAAATTTTTTAACCGCCTCGGGGATAAGGAAGGCCATTATCATGGTGACGTGGAGTCACTGGAAGTTATCCCTTACGAGGAATTGTGGAACCAGATCATGAAAAGACTGGAAAGGCACCGCGATACGTTTACAGATCCGGGTAAAATAAAACTTAAAAGAAGGAGAAAGAAAAAAGGTTCACAGGCCTTTTCACCGGAACCAGAGTAAATCCGTGAGGGTAAACAGCGCAAAGGTTACGCTGGCAATGCCGTTGGTGGTAAAAAAAGCCATATTCAGCCGGCTCAGGTCCTGTGGTTTCACCAGGAGATGCTGGTAAAGCAGTAATCCGCTGAACACCACCCAGCCTGCATAATATATCCCATGGAGCCCTGCAGTATAACCGGCTGCAACCAGCAACACGGAACTGAGCACGTGCAGTACATTGGAAATGCCCAGGGCCCTCGTTTTTCCCACCAGGGCTGGAATGGAATGAAGCCGCCGTGATTTGTCGAAATCTTCATCCTGCAGGGCGTAGATGATGTCAAATCCGCTTACCCAGCCCAGCACGGCCACAGAAAACAAAACGGGAGCCGGTTCAAACCTGCCGGTCAGGGCCAGGTAAGAGCCGATGGGTGCCAGGCTTAAACCCAGTCCCAGCACCAGGTGACAAAGTGCCGTAAACCGCTTCGTATAACTGTAACCCAGCGTTACCGCCAGGGCAACAGGTGACAAAATCAGGCAGGCCGTATTGATAAACCAGGTGCATACCACAAACAGGAAGGCATTCAGAATGGTAAAGGCCAGTGCATTCCGGGCGCTGATAATACCGGCCGGAATTTCCCGGGAGCTGGTCCTTGGATTGGCCGCATCAATATGCCGGTCGGCCCAGCGGTTAAACGACATGGCAGCCGTGCGCGCAAATACCATGCATAATAAAACCAACAGGCCGGTTTTCCATTCCGGTTGATAACCAATATCCCTGGCCCCTAATGTAAAACCAATGGCGGCAAATGGCAGAGCAAAAATGGTGTGACTGAATTTAACCATCGACAGGTAACTTCGTATACCCGGTTGTACGTCCTGCTTCATGCTCCAAAAGTAACCTTTTAGCGATTTAAAAAATGATGCCCCTCCGATACTTTTTGCGTTCTGATCAGAATCCTTTAGGTTTGTAGGAAATGAAAAAGCCGCTGTTCATCCTGCTGGTTTTCCTGGTGTTGTCTCTACTGTATCGCATCCTGACATATCACCACCTGACTTCCCGCCATGCCGAACCTCCTGATGAAAGCCTGCATGCCCGCTATGAATTCGCCCTTCCTAAAAGCCTGTCCTTTGCAGGCGAAAAAATTCCCCTGGAAGACAGCCGTGTACGGGAACGGCTCATCCATCTCCTGATTGAAAACAGCTATGATCGATCCCGGAACCTGGAGATGCATAAACTCACGGGGAGGTGGTTTCCCATGATCGAAAAAATGCTGAAAAAAAACGGCGTACCCGATGATTTCAAATACCTGGTGCTGGTCGAAAGCGGCTTTGGCAGCGATGTTTCGCACAAGGGAGCTTCGGGTTTCTGGCAGTTTATTCCTTCCACGGCCCGCCAGTATGGTCTTGAGATCAACCAGGAGGTGGATGAACGGTACGATCCTGAAAAAGCCACGCAGGCATCCTGCCGGTATATCCTCGATTGTTATAAACGTTTTCATAACTGGACACTTACGGCAGCCTCCTATAATATGGGTCCTGAAGCCCTGCTAAAGCAGATGAGAAGACAAAAGGAGAATTCCTACTTTGACCTGATCCTGAACCGGGAAACTTCGGTATACCTCTTTAAGGTTCTGGCCATGAAAGAAATCATCAGCCGCCCCCGGCACTATGGCTACATCATAAACAAGCGTCAGTTTTTCAGACCCATTCCGGCAAATTCGGTAACCGTTGATTCCGCGATCACGGACCTGCGCGCTTTTGCTGAATCACAGGGCACCAGCATGGCCATGCTGAAGTTGCTCAATCCCTGGCTTCTCGGAAACCGGTTGAGCAACCCGGAGCGTAAAAGTTACACCATAAAAATACTGAAAAAAGGTTTTGAAAATATCCCCGGGCTGAACCTGCTGCCTGACAGTATGCAAAATCGCGAACCCGCAAACGGGGGAGCGGATTCCCTGGCCGGGTAATGCGTTCAGCGCTTTTCTCCGTACTTTCGCAGGCTGAAGCAAATCAGTTATGAAAATTGGAATCCTCCGGGAAGAAAAAATACCACGTGACTTGCGGGTACCCTTTACGCCCGAACAGTGCAAACTTATTCAGCGGGAATTTCCCGGTGTGGAGGTGGTCGTGCAGCCCTGCAGTTACCGCTGCTATGTCAATGAGGAATTTTCCAATGAAGGAATCACCTTGTCCGAGGACCTTTCCGGTTGTGATGTGCTGATGGGTGTGAAGGAAGTACCGGTCCGGTTTCTGATTCCCCACAAGAAATATTTTTTCTTCTCTCATACCATTAAAAAGCAGCCCCACAATAAGGGACTGCTGCAGGCCATCCTGGAAAAGAAAATCACCCTGCACGATTACGAATGCCTGACCGACCCTGCCGGAAACCGTATAATCGGGTTCGGACGGTATGCCGGTATTGTTGGCGCCTACAACGGCATCATGGCCTATGGAATCAAATACGGTCTCTTTCAGCTGAAACCTGCGCACCAATGCCGGGATAAGGCTGAAATGGATGAACAACTGGACCGGATCAAACTGCCCAACGTTAAAATTATTGTCACCGGCGGCGGGCGTGTCGCCAATGGCGCCTGTGAAACCATGGGACTCCTCCATATCCGCAAGGTGACTCCGTATGAATTCCTGAACTATTCTTTCCGCGAACCGGTTTATGTGCAGCTCCATTCGCATGATTTCCATGAAGCAATAGATCATTCCATTTTCAGTCACTTTGATTTTTACAATCATCCCGAAAACTTCATCAGTACCTTCAGCCGGGCGGGTTCCTATTCATCCTGCTGCGACCTGCTGATTCATTGCTCCTACTGGGATCCGCGGGCCCCGGTGTTGTTTACGAAGGCCGAAATGCGCGATCCGGGGTTTCACATCAGCGTGATTGCCGATGTGACCTGCGATATCAATGGCAGTATTCCGTCCACCATGAGGGCCTCCACCATTGAGGACAAATATTACGGATACAATCCTTTTACGGAACAGGAGGAAGGTCCTTTTGACAAAAACACCGTCACCGTGATGGCTGTTGATAACCTGCCCTGTGAACTGCCCAGGGATTCATCGGAGGGTTTCGGAAAAAACCTGATGGAAAGGGTGTTGCCGGAAATGACCGGGTCGGATAAGAATGGCGTCATCGCCCGTTCCATCATCGCCAAAGATGGCCAGCTGGCCGAACGGTTTAAATACTTGGCCGATTACGTGGCGTAAGTTTTCGTTCCTTTCAGGATGGATATGGTGGTGCCTGGATCACCGGAGGTAAAAACGGTATTGCCTGCCACCAGGATATCAGCGCCGGCTTTCAGCAGTTTCTGAAAATTACCTAAATCCACACCGCCGTCTACTTCAATAAGCGTTCCGGTATTTTTTTCGCTGATCAGCAGTTTCAGTTCCGATATTTTGGCGTACGTGTTATCAATGAACTTTTGTCCGCCGAAACCAGGGTTGACAGCCATCATGCAGACCAGGTCCGTATCTTCAATGATTTCCTTGAGCAGGGACACGGGGGTATGGGGGTTCAGCGCAACTCCGGCTTTGGCTCCGGTCTGGCGGATGGCCTGGAGGGTCCGGTGCAGATGGGTGCAGGCTTCATAATGTACGGAAATTACGGAAGCTCCGGCATCAGCAAAAGCCTTGATATACCGGTCGGGATCCACGATCATCAGGTGTACATCCAGGGGTTTGCGGGCATGCCTGCGGACGGCATGAATAACGGGGAAGCCGAAAGAAATGTTCGGCACAAAAACACCGTCCATCACGTCCAGGTGAAACCAGTCGGCATCACTTTCATTGACCATGCGGATATCCTGTTCAAGATTGCCAAAGTTGGCCGAAAGAAGGGAGGGGGCTATCAATGGTTTCATGATCAGGAATGGATTAAGGATTTTTTTTCATTTGCTACATATTCTTCCCAGTGGCCGAATTGTTGTTTTTTCATTACACGTGGGAATTTATTCTGGGAACCTGCTTTGCCGTTTCTTTCCATCCAATTGTAAAAAAAGGAGGTTGGCACCACTTCCACGATGATGTCCTTCAGAGCAGAACCTCTTTCCACCCGGTAATCATCATTCAGCATTTTAAGGTTTTCATCCAGCATGTTGCGAAGCCGGGCGGCGTCAATGGACATATCGGTACCGATATACCATTTGTGGGCAAAGAGGGTATCGTGCGGAACACCGGCTACGGTAAATTCAGGAATAACGATATCAAGATCGGCAGCCACCATCTCCACGGCCTTGTACATGTTGTCCAGGGACAGGTGCTCACCGCAAAGGCTCAGGAAATGCTTGGTCCGGCCGGTGATGATGATGTTGCACTTCTCCACATCGGTAAATTTAATCGTATCGCCGATGAGGTAACGCCAGGAACCCGCCCGTGATGACAGAATCAAGGCGTATTCTTCATTTTCCTTCACTTCGTTGATGAGCAGGGTTTTGGGTTTGCTGATCAGTTCACCGCTTGTATTGAAATTTTCCAGGTTAAAGGGAATGAATTCAAAAAACAGCCCGTTATTGACCAGCAGGCGCATGCTTTTGCTGTTCGGTTCATCCTGGAAAGCAATAAATCCTTCCGAGGCCAGGTAAGTTTCCAGGTAATGGATGGGTTTGCCGAGATAGGATTCAAAACTTTTACGGTAGGGATCAAAGGCCACTCCGCCGTGGATGTATAGCTGGAGATTGGGCCATATTTCATGGATATTCTGAATGCTGTAATACTGGAGGATTTTTTCAATCAGCAATTGGGTCCAGGCGGGAACGCCAATGAGGATACCGATATCCCAGTTCCTGGCATTGACGGTAATTTCATCCAGTTTGGAATTCCAGTCCTGGCTCTTCGAAATCCGGCGCCCTGGTTTGTACCAGTGGTGAAAATAAAAAGGCATGTTTTTAATCGTGATGCCGCTGAGGTCACCCTCGTAATAGCTTCCTTTCTGGTTCAGGTGAGTGCTGCCTCCCAGGGCCAGGATCCTGCGCTGGAAGAAAGATTCCGGCAGGTCATACTTGGCCAGGGAATAAAGCTGCCGTGTGCTGGCTTTTCGTATATCGGTAATGATGTCTCTGGTTACCGGAATATGCTTGCTGGAAGAGTCGGAGGTGCCTGAACTGAGTGCAAAGTACCTGACCTGGCCCGGCCAGCAGACATTTTCTTCCTCATGAAGACATTTGTTCCACCACTGGCTGAAAATGGAATTGTAATCGTGTACCGGTACCGTTTCACGAAAATGTTTCATGAAGTTTTTTTTCTCCAGGATGGAGGTGAACCGGTAATGCTGGCCGAACATGGTAAATTGTGCCATGCGCATGAGCTTTTTCAGCTCCCGTTGCTGGTGCTGGATCGGGGAGAGGCGGTCAACCGTTATTTTATCCCTGATTTCAATGCCTTTTTTAATCAGGGAACCTAACAGGGGCATGGGTGGTGAATGGTTTTTCTGGTATAGGGTATTCAGGCTTCAATTAATTCCATATGCCTGATGATCTCGGAACCGAATTCGGAACATTTGAGCAGGGTGGCGCCTTCCATGAGACGGTGGAAATCATACGTCACGTTTTTGGCTGCAATGGATCTTTCAGTTCCTTTATAGATCAGCTCTGCTGCTTCTTTCCATCCGAGGTGTTCCAGCATCATGGCCCCGGAAAGGATCACCGATCCCGGATTCACTTTATCCTGACCGGCATATTTAGGCGCGGTTCCATGAGTGGCCTCAAAAATGGCATGACCGGTTACATAATTGATATTCGCCCCGGGAGCAATACCAATGCCCCCCACCTGTGCAGCCAATGCATCGGAAAGGTAATCCCCGTTCAGGTTCAGCGTGGCAATGACGTCAAAATCTTCCGGCCTGGTCAGTATTTGCTGCAGGGTGATATCGGCAATGGCATCTTTCACCAGCACTTTTCCCGAAGCCAGCGCAGCCTTTTGTTCCTCATTGGCGGCCGCTTCGCCTTTTTCCTTCTTCGTGCGCTCCCACTGATTCCAGGTGTATACCTGTTGGCCATAATTTTTTTCAGCCAGTTCGTAACCCCAGTCCCGGAATGCGCCTTCGGTGTATTTCATGATATTGCCTTTATGTACAATGGTTACCGATTTGCGCTTGTGCCGGATGGCGTATTCAATTGCTGCTCCAATCAGCCGGTTTGAGCCGATTCTGGAAACCGCCTTAATGCCAAGGCCTACCTGTACGGTGGATGGATCATTGGAATGCGCGGATTCCACATAGGCTTTGGATTTTTCTTCCGTTCCGAAACGGATTTTACCGAATTCCTTTGGAAATTCCCGGGCCAGGAAATCAAGCAATTTCTTTGCTTCCGGAGAACCGGCCACATATTCAATACCGGCATAAATATCTTCCGTGTTCTCCCGGAAAATAACCATGTCCACCGCCCCCGGGTTTTTCACCGGCGAAGGAACCCCTTCAAACCACCGAACGGGCCGGAGACAGACATACAAATCCAGTATCTGGCGCAGGGCCACATTTAATGAACGGATGCCCCCGCCAACAGGCGTGGTGAGCGGACCCTTGATTCCCACCAGGTATTCCTTAAAAGCTTCCAGGGTTTCTTCCGGCAGCCAGTTCCCGGTTTGCTTAAAGGCTTTTTCTCCTGCCAGAACCTCTTTCCATAGGATTTTCTTTTTTCCTCCATAGGCTCGCTCAACAGCGGCATCCATCACCCGGACCGAGGAGGCCCAGATATCAGGACCGGTTCCGTCACCTTCAATAAATGGGATCACCGGTTGATCCGGTACATTCAGTTTTCCGTTTGAAACGGATATTTTATTTCCAGACATATTTTTTTAGTTCAAAGTTCAATGTTCAACCCTGGAGAAAATCTGCAGTTTTTCAACCGCCATTTTCCTCCGGGAAAAGTTCAGTTCATCTGAGTCAAAAAATGGAATACAGTCGTTTGTTTAACCTCAGGATGGAGGCGTTGAGTAGTTCGTTTTTTTGGCTTTCTTAATAATCAATTTCAAGGTCAAATAAGGACCTCAGGTGATTGAGGTCGGGATTTTTTTCCGTCATTTTTTTAAATTTCTCCTTATTGGTATAAGCCGTTTCGGTTTTTTCATCCGGAACTTTTATAACGGTTTCGAGTTTTACCTCCTTATTTTGCAATTGTTTTTTCATGAACAGGAGGATGTCCTGCCGTTCATTTTTTATCTCATCTTCCTGGATCTTATTATCCAGCATCAGGAGAATCAGGTTGTTTTCTTTCAGGACGGGCTGATGTTTGGTCAGCGCTACATAAAGCGAGCTCTTTCCCCTGGCTTTGATGCCCTCGGCCAGTTCATTCCATTTTTTCAGCATGGCCTCTTCGGTAAACGGGTTGGAAACGGTAATGCCGTGAACCTCGTAGGGATCCGGCAGTTCTTCCAGGTTCTGGTGAACCGAAGGGTTCCGCAGATTGCGAAGGGAAGGCGTTACCGTTGCAGGTTTTGCCGTTTCCGGTGGTGTGCTGGCGGAAGATGAAACATCAGTTGCCTTTTTTTTCGTTTCGGGTTCCCTGGCTTCCGTTCTTTTTGGGAGGGGTGCTGGCGATGCAATTTCACCTCCTGAAACCGGATAAGGAGTGGTTGTTTTTTTTAGTTCAACCGGTTTTTTTTCAGTTATTTCCGGGGTCGCTTCGGGGGCCCTCATCAGGCTGCACATTTTAATCAGGGCCAGTTCCACGTGTAAACGCTGGCTTTTGGCAGCCTTATATTCAATATCGCATTTGTTGGTGATGTCCAGCAGCCTGATGAGGAAAACAGGCTCCGTCTGCGCAGCCTGCGATTTGTATTTTTCGCGAATAGACGGGCTGACTTCAAGCAGGGTCAGGGTTTCTTCATCGCGGCAAACCAGCAAATCGCGGAAGTGTTTACTCAGCCCGTTGATAAAGTGATGCCCGTCAAATCCTTCGTTCAGCAGTTCATTAAAGGTGAGCAGGATGGAAGAGTAATTGCCGGCCAGCAGATCATCCGTAATCCTGAAATAATATTCATAATCCAGGATATTCAGGTTGGTGATTACATCCTTATATGTCACGGAATGGCCTGAAAAACTTACGATCTGGTCGAAAATGGACAGGGCATCCCGTAAGGCCCCGTCTGCCTTCTGTGCAATCAGGTGGAGCGCATCGGGTTCTGCCAGCACACCTTCTTTGCTGGCAATCTGCTGCAGGTGGGCCACGATATCCTCGATCCCGATCCTGTTGAAATCAAAAATCTGGCAACGGGAGAGAATCGTTGGAATGATCTTATGTTTTTCCGTAGTTGCCAGGATGAAGATAGCATAGGAGGGAGGCTCTTCCAGGGTTTTTAAAAAGGCATTGAAGGCCCCCGGGGAAAGCATGTGAACCTCATCGATAATGTAGATTTTATACTGACCGGAATGAGGCGCATACCGGACCTGTTCCACCAGGCTCCGGATATCATCCACCGAATTGTTGGAAGCCGCATCCAGTTCATAAATGTTCAGGGAATGTGATTCATTGAATGATTTGCAGGAATCGCATTGATTACACGCTTCAACGTTTTCGGTAATATTGGAACAGTTTATGGTCTTGGCCAGGATACGGGCACAGGTGGTTTTACCCACGCCCCTCGGTCCGCAGAATAAAAAAGCCTGTGCAAGATGTTTGTTGCGGATGGCGTTTTTCAGCGTACCGGTAATGGCCGACTGACCCACCACGGTATCAAAGGTGGAAGGCCTGTATTTGCGGGCTGAAACAACGAAATTGTTCATGCGATTTGCATCCAGGATAGGAAGATACAAACCTACGCTAAATCGTAGTATTTTACAAGAAAAACAATTCCTCGGACAGGCTCGGTCAGGGTACGGTGCAAATTAAAAATCCCCAAGCGGTTGATTCCGAAGCGGTGTCCGGAAAACTGCCGCTGATGACAGGCAGTTTCCTACCTTTGTTTCCGGACCATCATGAATTTTCCCAGACATTTTCCCCCGGACAGGTCAAAACAAAAGGAAAACGACAAGTTTTTTGACCGGCTGAAAAGGCGTATGCCCCCCGGTATCGACAGTGAAGTAAACCGCCTCCATGAAGAGGTTTTCCGGGAAATTGACTGCAGGACCTGCGCCAATTGCTGTAAAACCACCAGCCCGATTTTTAAATCCCGGGATATTAATAACCTTTCCGCCTGGTTCAAACTCAGACCCTCGGAATTTACCGAACGGTTTCTGCATCTTGATGAAGATGGGGATTACGTACTCAACACCACACCCTGTCCATTCCTGGGTGAAGACTTATTATGCCGAGTGTATGAGGTCCGCCCAAAGGCATGCCGCGGGTATCCACATACCGATGAACCGGTTTTCAGAAAGATCCTGGATATCACAAAAAAAAACACAGCCGTTTGTCCGGCTGTGTTTATTATAGTAGAACGGTTAAAGAAATTATTCTGATTTTTCAGTCCGGACGCCAAGTGTTTTGGCAAGTTTGTTAAAATCCACTTTTTCAGCGCATTTAACAAAGTCCTCCTCGGTTTTAAATCCGTCACCGGCAAAACTGATCAGCGTGCTGCCCAGGGTCATTTGCATATAAGCGACCTTTTCGTCCTCGGTATTGGTGAATTTACACAGCGCTTTATAATCCCCTATTTTCACACTTTTTCCGGCTTCTGTTTCAGTACCATAGTCATTGGGATTGTTCAGAAAGGTATTCACGGCTTCCACCTGCGGAGAATTGGGCATGATGGTGACGGTAAGCATTCCTGGATCGCCCTGGTAAATGCGTGCAACAGTCATGCCTGCTCCCATCAGGGTTCCCAGGCTGGTAGTCTGGTCATTGCCGGCATCAAAAGTCATCCCGTTGATTTCATTGGGCATGCTGCTCAGAATGATTTTGCCGATCATATCATTGATGTTGTTGATGGCTTCCTGCAGGGTGGCGGCGGCCTCCTTGTATTTTTTCTGCTTGTAATAATCTTTGGCGTCTTTCATATGCTTGTAAACCGGATCCTTGGGATCTTCCTGGTTCTGGGCTTCCTGTGCATACGTGCCTGCCGTCAGCAGCATCATTGCTGCGGCCATCATGATGGATTTGAATTTCATATGTTTAGTTAAAATTTCAGGGTTAATTAACATTCAAAAATAGGACTTATTACGGAAGTTGCAAAATAAAGTTCTGGGTTTCGCCCCTGTCATCCATCCCGTAATTGCAGATGGGACCTGCCGGAAGGGGGAGACGCCCGTTGACCAATGACCTGAATACTGGTTTTTACAGGGAGGCTGAATCGTATTCTATCAAAGGAGTACACCGCCCATGGTTTCCATTTTACCTGGAATCCAGGTCAATATCCTGGTTTTACACCGGACAAACAAGTTTACACGTTCAGAAACCTTCGTTGACGCCCAGCCCAAAAAGAGCGTAATCATATTTTACAGGATCGACGGGATCCAGCTTTTTCAGGTTATCGGTCAGTTCGGTAACCGCCTTCCAGTCATTTTGATTACGTTTCAGGAGACCCAGCTTACGGGCCACACGGCCGCTGTGTACGTCAAGCGGACAGGACAGGCGTTGCGTGCCTAAATGGTTCCAGATGCCAAAATCAATTCCGCCTGCATCCTTACGGACCATCCAGCGGAGGAACATGCACAGTCGTTTGGCAGAGGCATTTTCCAGGGGATCTGCAACGTGCTTCCGGGTGCGGACCAGGTGGGGGAGGGAGAAAAACTGTTCTTTAAACCGGTGGATGGCATAAGAGAAATCCGTATCAGCAGGCCGGAGATGACCGGCAAAAATTTTTTCCAGACCACCCAGGTGAACGTAACAATGCTGCAGAGCCCTTGCAAAGTAAATACAATCTGCACCCTGGAAGGTCCTGTGGACAAATACGGAAAACCGTTGAAGGTCTTTTTCCGAAGCGCGGAGGATAAATTCAAAGGGCGCATCATCCATCATCATCAGCAGTTTCCCCATGTTGTTCAGGATGGTGGTACGCTGCCCCCAGGCCAGTGTGGCGGCCAGGAATCCACTGATTTCCCGGTCCTCTTTCCCGGAAAACCGGTGCGGAATGGAAACCGGATCCTTTTCAATAAAAGCTGAAGTATTGTATTGCCTGTATTTTTCATCCAGGAATGACTGTAGTTCGGCAGAATTGAGCGGGGACTTCATGGAAAACTCCGAGTAAACGGAAAAAACGCAGATGAGCTTAAAAAGTTGTCCGGGACAATACCCCGTAAATCTTTCACCCGGTCAGCCTTATTTTACATGGATCATGAGTTCTTTAAAATCAATAAGCTCTCCATTTCCTGATCTCCTGCCGGTAACTAGGGAAGCTGGCGCAGGTCCAGTGGTTTGTTCAGGTAACGGATGACACTCTTAAATTCCGAAGCGCGGTTGATGTCCTGCTCATGGGTGGAGGAGGTGAGCATAAAGACCTTGCAACGGCCGGTTACATGGCCGGGAAGGCGTTCAAATTGTTCCAGGAATTCAAATCCGCTCATGGCCGGCATATTCAGATCCACAAAAATGATATCGGGGATCAGGATGGATTCTTTTTGTTCCAGTAACTCAAGGGCCCGGGCAGGGGATTGCTCTTTAATGATCCTGGCTCCTGTTTTCCTGGCATTAATCACTTTTTCATTGATGAAAAGGTCAATTTCATTATCATCAATCAGCATAATGGTTTTGCCCCCACTGATCAGGTTTTCAACATTCATCGGCAATCATGCATCATTTCAGGTGGCTAAATTAGAACATTTCAGGGAACCCGGTTAATGTTTTTCCAGGCCTGGTATTGCGGGGTGAAAAACGATGGCATAGGTTTCCTGTTAGAGGGGCTGGTACCGAAGCATTAAAACCAGGTTGACCAGCATTACCGCCAGCACCACAATGGCGAAATAGTAATTGTAATAAAGTCTGCCTGCATTGCTTTTCAGGTTTACGGAAGTAACAGGCGATGATGTGTTTTTCCTTTTCATAAGTATTATTACGGTTTGGGATTCTCAACGGGTCAAGGTTGCCGTTCCGCAACCACTTTCTGGTAGGGAGTGTCCTGCTGGTTCAGGTCATCCGCCACCAACACCGAGGCAAAGTCTGAAGCTGTCTGAATAACGGTGAAATTGTAATACCTGATTTCATTTACCGGTGGTGGCGGGGTCGCTTTTTTAGGTTTGGCGACAGCCAGTACAACTTTGATCATGGGAAGGTTTTTAAAGGATTTTAATTAACACAGTGTAAATGTTCGTTTCCCTGTTGATAAACTGATGGACAAAGCATCCTTGGCGGGGACATTCAACCAGTTCGTTTTTATATTTTTACCCGATGACGCAATTTGAAACTGTGAAAGCTCTGCTGGAGAACCTGCGAAAGGATGAGGTGCGCTCCCTGCGCAGGTTTTTACAGCTATTCGAGGAGGGTTCCGACACCAACCAGCTCAAGAGCCTGGCCCTGATGGAACT
>CAYWHE010000045.1:0-11069 GCA_964458125.1 uncultured Flavobacteriaceae bacterium
GCGAGACGGGATTCATTCGACTACGACTTTCACTTCGGACGTTGTCCTTGTAAAAGTCAGGTCGAATTGAATTAAAACCAGAACTACCTCTTCAAACGTCGAAGATTTTATCAATAGCGTTCAGGATATACTATCACGTTATGATAGTTTTGTACTTTTAAAACAGGTAAAAAAAACATACGGGGAAGAGCCCGTCATATGGAGAAACACAATCATTGGATTTGGAAACAAATGATACAAAAGACCCGCTAACGGAAGGGAAGTGGACCGGCTCAGGATCGGTTTTTCACTCTGCCTGGCGAATCTGTCGCTATTCATCCAGGAGCATGCGGCGGTACTTTAAAAGCCCGGCAAGCACCTGACTGAAATATGATATATTTACAACCATAAACCGGAGGATATTAATCTGAACATGCCGAAGGGAATTTAACGGCATGAGGAAATTACCCCGTCTCAGGCGGCATGGAATTCGCGCTAAGACATTCAATCACAAGTAGCGTACGTTGCAGGTTGAGGCAGATCCGGCAGCCACAGTCAAAGAACAGGTCACCTGCTTCGCAGGCAGGCCTGGTGGTAAGCGATATCAATAAATAGAATCATTTAATTCATATGAAAGCATTTACAAAATCAAGATACGGCGGCCCGGAAATATTGCAACTGGAAGAGGTTGAAAAACCCGCTTTGAAAGACGGTCACCTGTTGATAAAAGTCGAGGCCAATTCAGCTAATCCCGCCGACTGGCATATTCTCCGCGGAAAACCATATTTTGCACGATTGACGTTTGGCTTATTCAAGCCAAAAGATAAAATTCCGGGTGCAGATTTCGCAGGTGTTGTGGAAGCTGCGGGAAACGGGGTGACGCATTTTAAAGCGGGAGACCGTGTATTCGGAGAGACGCTGAAAGGAGGCGCTTTTGCCGAATACATCTGTGTACCGCACACCATATGCGCCCACATGCCTGAAGGAGTTGGTTTTCCTGAAATGGCCAGCGTTCCGATTGCCGGTATAACAGCCTTGCAGGCGCTCATCACGCATGGTCGTCTACGGGAGGGCGAATCGGTTTTAATCAACGGTTCTTCAGGCGGTGTCGGTCATTTTGCCGTGCAAATTGCCAAAGCCTTTGGCGCCACAGTTACGGCAGTCTGTTCCGGAAAAAACAGTGACTTTGTAAAGTCCCTGGGCGCTGATCAGGTTATCTCCTACGATAAAGAAGACATTCATCTTCATCAGGGAAAATACAACCTCATTATTGATACGAACGGCAACCTTTTCCATGAAGACTATAAACGCATGGGAGAGCGTGGTGTCATGGTAGGTTTCACCGGCATGGGACATATGATGGGGGTGCTTTTTAAAAGAGCGTTCAGCAAATTCCCTTTGGCCCAGTTTACGGCTGAGGCCAACACAACAGATCTGAAGACGCTGGCATCGTTGATTCAAAGCGGGAAAGTCAAGGCTCACATAGAAAAGACCTATTCCTATAGAAATATTCCCGAAGCCATCGGCCATATTGAAGCTATGCGCACGAGAGGAAAGGTGGCCATTGTTTGGAATAATATTGGCGTTTCGGAAAAAGATGCTGTCGATAAGGAAAAAAGCTCTTACCAGCCATCCGGAAGGTAGCCACGACCACAAAGCCGCCGGGTTTGCCTCCCACCTTTACCCTCCTCAGCCTGGTAAAAGCAAACAACTGTCCTTTTTGTCACCAGGAACGATTGTTTAAAATCCTTGTCCGGTGTTTTGTTATTGTCCATTTCTGTTTGGCAGACCCTACATACCAGAAAATTAATAAGTCCGTTCACTTTATTCGAATGCAAATAGTATAAAACGGGTTTGCAAAAACTTATGTATAGATGGGTTTATAAACTTTACCGGTATATATTTAAATTTGTTGCCGGTGAACCGGGTTACCGTTAAAGCCGTTTTTCTCATAACCCCGGGACGTTATAGTAATAGCAACAGGACCGTTAACAACCGATAACATGAAACAAGACCCCGAAATTAGTGAGATCCAAAACGTGATGCGGACAGCAATGGTTGTTAAAAGAAAACAACCATTTTATGACTGGTTAAAAAATATTGAAAAAAACAGCAATTTCAGTCATGCCGTTGAAGCCGATGTTTACTTACTTCCAGACTTCGAGGAAATCGGGGAAATGGAAAACTGGATTAAAAAACATTTTGATCGCATTTTTTGCGATCAACTTTTGGGCTGGTATTCAAATGAAACATTATGGGTAAAAAACAGAACCTTCAAAATGTTTCAGGAATGGTTTGACTATTCCATGCATACCATGGTTTGGGATGTGGTTGAAGACCCTATTGATAAACTTGGCTAAGTGAACTACTCCCGCCACAAGCAACGGGATATCATTCCATCTGTTTTTCATTTGTTGCAAGCAGCGGCGTATTGAACTGATTCCGATTCGCTTCATGACCGGGATTCATTCGACTACGACTTTCACTTCGGACTTTGTCCTTGTAAAAGTCAAGTCGAATTGAATTAACAGGTAACAGGAAAAGCCTGCTATGAGGAACTCCGATGACTTTTGCAATTTATTAATCCAAATTCCTTTCTGTGCAATGCCCTGCCGCTTACCGGTTAAAAACGGCTGATTAATACCGGAATCCGACCTTTTATTAAGTATGGAATGCGATGCCCTCTCCTGTTAGATAGATTTGCCTTATCATTCATTGAAAGAATGGTAGGGACAAAGCTGAAAACCCTTCAACAAGTAAGCCTGAACATGCAGTGTGGTTAGGCATAGCGCATTCCACACTGAAAAACAAAACATTCCAATGGAAACCAACTATAAAAACAAAGTCGTTTGGATAACGGGCGCATCCTCCGGAATCGGCGAGGCGCTGGCCTATTCACTAAACAGGAAGGGAGCCTTGCTGATCATCTCAGGCAGAAGCATCGAAAATCTTGAAAAGGTAAAACGTCATTGTTTACATCCGGCCCGTGTGGAGGTGCTTCCAATTGATCTTGAACAGCCTGACACGCTTTCCGCCAAAACAGAACAGGCGCTGACGCTATTCGGAAGGGTTGATTTCATGATGCACAATGCAGGCGTAGCCCTTCGCGACCGCGTGATTCATACGTCCATGGACATGGACAGGAGGATCATGCAGGTGAATTACTTTGCACCGGTAGCCATCACCAAGGCCCTGCTTCCTTCCATGATTAAAAATAAATCCGGCAACATAGCAGTGGTCAGCAGCATCTCGGGCAAATTCGGGGTTCCCAAGCTTTCCGCCTATTCCGCTTCCAAGCATGCCCTTCATGGGTTCTTTGAATCACTGCGTTCGGAAGTACACAAGCACAACGTGCATGTCACCATCATCACACCGGGATTCATCAAAACCGGTATAACCGTTAATGCCTATACGGGACAGGGCGGCAATTATGGCAAAATGGTCAATGCCAATAAAAACGGCATGTCACCGGAACGTTGCGCAGAAAAAATGGCTAAAGCCATGCTGAAAAACAAGCAGGAAGCTTATATCGGCGGTGTAGACATCCTGAGCATCTACATCAAACGTTTTTTCCCGGACCTGTTCTCCGTGGTGATCAGAAGTTCCCCGATAAGAAAAATGGAGACCATCAAACATTTTATAAAGAAGCTGATCTTCATTCCTTCCGTTAAACTTCAACCGGCCGGCATTTAATCCGATGAAAACAACTATCCTGATGCTGGGCGGAGGCTACACGACCGTGTGGGCTTATAAATCTCTGGAGCGCAAGCTGTCCGGCAAGCTTAAAAGCGGCCGGGTGGAGATCCTGGTGGTGGCCCCGAATAAGTGCCATTCCTTTCATGGTTTTTGCGGTGAAGTGGTTGCAGGATTGTTGCCTGTACAAGCTACCTTAACCCCCCTTGCCAAAATTATGAAGCATGCCCGGTTCATCGACGGATGGGTGGAAAGCATAGACGCCAAAGAACATACTGCCACAGTTAAGCTGATGGCAGAAAATAAATATGTTGTACTCCGGTATGATGAACTGGTCATCGGCGTCGGAATGAAGGATAACGAGGAAACGGTCAGCGGCTTAAAGGAATTTGGGCATGGCGTAAAAAATGACGGTGCGCTTGAGGAATGCAGGAAAAAAATAATCATGTCCCTGGAAGCCGCATCAACCATTACTTCTGATACGCTGAGAAAAAAATACCTGACCTTTGTCATTGCGGGCGCCGGACCGGCAGGAGTTGAATTCTGCACCAATCTCGCTGAATTTATACATGCTGCAGGGAAAAAATTACCGGCTTTGAAAAATACCCGTCCGGAGATCGTCCTTGTTCATAGTGGTGCTGAACCCATGCCGGCATTCAGCATTGGCAGGGGCAAACTGATCCGTTACTGTACAACACAGTTAAAAATGTCGGGTGTACGCTTCCTGACAAATACCAGGGTGACGGAAGTAACCCGGGAAGGCGCATGGCTGTCGGACGATTCATTTATTGCTTCCAATATGGTTGTTTCCATCATCGGACAGAAAACCATTCCCATCCGGGGTATGGAATCATTCTCGCATGAAAAAACAAAACGCATTGCAGTCACTTCCTTTTTAAATCTGGAATCTGCAGCACATGTATGGGCGGGAGGCGATGCCGCCCATGTGATGCATATCAACGGAGAATATGTTTGTCCGCCGAATGCGCTTTGGGCCATTAAGCACGGAGAACTCATCGGAAATAATATAGCCTGGAAATTAAACGGCAAAAAGCCCGGTAAATTTTCTTACCGGGGGCTCGGTCAGGCTGCTTCACTCGGCGTTGGAAAAGCGGTTGGAGAACTTTATGGCATTGAACTTACCGGCTGGCTTCCCTGGATCATGCGCATGATTGTTTTCTTAAGGTTCATGCCCTTGCGGTCACAGGCCATGACCGTCGGTTTCCGGTTTATCAGGTCCATACTTACGGGCAGAATTATTCCGGTATGATAAACCAAATCGCGCCATGATCCTGCGTTTTTCATTAAATGGGGTTTCAGCTTCAGATTTTTGCCCGGCACGCATTCGAAATACCTGTCTGGATGAAACAGATTCACCCTGCGGAAATTCAAAAAAAACGGATTTACATTTTGCTCCTTTGTATACAGACTGAAAATTCAGCAGGCTTGTAAGGTCTGCCAGGGATGTATATTTTCAAAGGCGCAACAGGTTAACCTGCCAGTCCTATATGAATGACAACCCGGGTGCCGGATGCTTCGCCGGAGTCATTGATCAGATCAACCACTTCCACCGATGATGTTGCCATACTCCTTTTATTGAGCAGGGCCAGGCGCTCGCGGGTGAGTTCGAGACCCAGGGATTTTTTATGGGCCGTTGATTTGGAACGGAAAGATGCCGCCTGTAGCCGGCCGATGCCATTATCTTCAATAATGCATTGTAAACGGTCCGACTGCCGGCTGATGTGAACCCGGAGGTCACCGGCCGTTTCCTTGTGCAACAACCCGTGCCAGATGGCATTTTCCACGAAGGGCTGAAAAATCAGGGGTGGCACGCAGACGGATTCAGGCATGACATGCTCATCGGTAATAATCTCATAAATGAATTTTTTATCGAACCTCAGTTTTTCCATTTCGATATAAAGCTTCAGCGCTTCCAGCTCGCTCTGCAGGGAAATAAGCTTTTCGTTGGAATGTTCCAGGATGAGACGGATCAGTTTTGAAAATTTAATCAGGAAGGCGGAAGCGGTGGTGGCATCATTTTGCAGGATGAAGCCATTGATGGAATTCAGACAATTAAAAATAAAATGAGGATTCATCTGCGCCCTCAAGGCCTGCTGACGGGTATGTTCGATTTGCGCCTGCAGGTCGCTGAGCCGTTTTTCATTTTCATTGATTTCCTGTTCCTTCAGGGCGTTCATGATTTTGGTGCCGGAGATGGAAGCGATGGTCTTCATGAGCTCCAGGTGTTTTTGCTTAAAGAAATTCCTTTCGGGATGTTCCGAATCAATTACGCCAATCACCCGGCCTTCATAAAGGATGGGCACGGCAAGTTCTGAGAGGCGCATGCTGTCATCGGCAATATAACGGGAATCGAGGCGGGTATCTTTCACGATTTCTGCCTGACCGGTCTGTGCTACGGTGCCCACAATACCCCTACCGAGGGGCAGGGCAATCGGGTTCAGAATTTTCTGCCCGCTTTTACTCTTATTGCCGTAGGCCGCCTTCTGGTGGAGGAGCCCGTCCTGTTCATCCAGCAGGTAAACCACGCAATCCAGGAAGTTGGTCCGGGCAATCACATTCTGGGTGATGTCCCATAATATTTCATCGACCTTGTTCCCGCCGGTTATGGAACCGGCAAAATAAGCGATAGCCTCCTCCGATTTTTCCTTCCATTCCTTTCTTTTCCAAAGACTGAAATACCAGTATACCAGTCCGGCGAGGACGAACAGTAATAGTAAACGAAACCAAATAGTGGCATAAAATACGCTGGCCACTTCCAGCCGGACCGGCTGCCTGCACTCGACCCAACTTCCACCGGCATCCAGGGCCCTGACCCGGAAGGTGTAGGAACCGCCGCCCACGTTGGTGTAGTAAACGGTCCTGCGGTCCCCGCTGCTGATCCAGTCCTTATCGAATCCTTCCAGCATGTAGGAGAATCGTATATGCGGATTTTTCAGGCAGCTGAGGGAAGAGAAATCAAAGGAAAAAAAATTCTGTTTAGGAGACAGGGATACGTGAGTCTGCTCCGGCAGGAAGGGCAGATTGAATTCTCCGGAAGTAAAACCGGATATGAGTACAGGCTCCATTTTCCCTGTCGGCATGCGGCAGTCGGGTTGGAACAGGATGTATCCGTTCCGTGTTTCCGAGGCTATGCGTCCATCGGGAAGCAGGCAGAAATGGTTGACATAATCAGTACTGTTCCGGGCGAAATCAATTTCAATATTTTCGGCCATGAGGTTGTCCAGGCCCAGAATGGAATACTGGTAGTAGTACGAAAGCCAGAGCTGGTTTTTTCTGTCCCTGATCATATGATGATAGGCCAGGTTTGACAACCCATTGGAAGCTGACAGCAACTTCAACGTATGGGTGGCCGGATTATACCGCGTGAGACCGGTGACATAATTGGTGAACCACAAATTGTTGCCGGCATCGTGTTCCATGGTGACATACTTGTAGTCGGGCAGTCCGGAATCCTTTTTACGGAGGTAGTACTCGAACTTTTCATTCTGTTCATCAAACCGGATCAGCCCGTCATTTTCAGCCATGATCCAGATGGTTCCGTCACGGTCCTCGTGGAGGTCGTAAATATAATTGCCGGAAAAACCCGCGGAATCATTTTCATTATACCGGTAATGCCGGTAGGAGCGGCTCTGAACAGAATACCGGAACAAACCGTTGTGGTGGCTGGTGAACCAGAGTTCGCCCTTTTTCGATATTATCATCTTCAGAATAAACCTGCCCTTCAGGCCTTCGCTGTCGGGGATATCCGGAAGCCGCTCAAAAACCTCCCGCTTCACATCAAACACCCAGATGCCGTCGGTCGTGCCGAAATACAGCCGCCCGGGCGTTGGCGTCATAGCGGAGATCCTGATTTTCGTGTCTTTGTACGCTCTTGTTTCCGGAAAGAAGTCATACGATTTAAAAGCTCCCGTTGCCGGGTCATGCCGGATGGCATACCGGTATGAAGGCGCCATCCATACGCCCCCCTGGAAATCACCGTTGAGGAGCATTTCCTGCATGTATTGCTTCCGATGGATGATACTGTCGGGCAGAAGGTTTATCGAAAAGAAATTCTGGTCGGGATTCGTATAACTGATGCCGTTAGTAGTTCCTAGGTAAACCGTGCCGTCATCCTCATCAAAGGCATCCATGAACAGGCCTGCGGCTATGGAATAATTGTCTTCGGGTTTATTCCCGAATTCCGAGATCTTCCCTGTACCGGCTTCCATAAAAAAAAGTCTCCGGCCCCACGTGGAAATCCATTTATTATCATGCCGGTCCATAAATATTTTGGCGATGAAAACGCGTTCCTCCTGCCAGGAAGCAGTTGACTGGCGCGTAAGGCGGTGGCTTTTGAGGTCATAGGTAACGATTTCATCATTATCGTGATCCTCGTAAATCATCCGGTTCTGATGATCCAGGGTCAGGGCACAGATGAAATGATCGTCAAACAGCGGCAGTTGATCCGGGTTGTTTTCGGCATTGTAAAAAATTCTTTTGTCCAGATCGAAATATCGCATGCCGTAGTTGGTTCCCATCCAAACGCCATTGCGGAACGGATCTTCCAAAAGCGAATTCTGGAAGACCTGGCTGAAGATCAGTGTATCGCTGGTGGAGGTTTCCGCATAATGAACAAACCGGTTCTGACCCGGGTCAAAAACATACAGGCCATCCATGGAATGGGTAACAATCATTCCATTCCGGCAGGCCAACAAGTTGAACATGGTGGCATATTCTGCTGCACCGGTCCGGGAACGGATGAGTTTAAAATTTTCAAACTGGTTGTTTTTTTTGGAATAGCGGCTGATGCAGACATCGGTAGCACACCAGATGGCACCCTCCCTGTCCTCACATAGATCGTGAATGCTGTTGCTTTGCAGTTTGCCCTCCTGCAAGGGTTCGGCTTTCCAGGTTTTGAAATGACTACCGTCAAAACAATTCAGACCGTTGTAAGTGCCGATCCACAGGAGGCCGTTACGATCCTTCAACATGGTATTCACCTGCCCGTTCGACAGGCCCTGTTCGGTCTTCAGGTGGCGGAAATACAATTTTTTTTCAGGAAGGCCGGCATTGACCGTCAACGGTCCCAGGAGCAAAAACAGCATCAGGAGCGAAACGGAACGGGTTAAAATTCCTTTCATGGTTTTGATACAAACTTCCTGGATGTCAACGACAGGGAGTTGAATTTGATGGAGGGGAACATGATTGCGGTTTCAGATGGCTAACAAATATTGAAAAAAAATATGGAACAGGCAAAACGCCTTTCCATTCCTTCCGGATTCTACCTGATTTCCGCTGAAAACTTTCAGCCGGGCATGTCTTCGGTATCTCAACCATATTTTGTTTCTGCCAATGGAGCGCTCAGTTGGTTCAGAAAAAAGAGACTGCAACAGTTACAGGAGCGTGATCCGGCGCTGTTTTTTTGTTGCCCGGCAGAAAAAAACCATAAAAAGGCGGATTTCGTCAAAAAAACTCTTGCAGATCAGAAAAATTTTCTTTACTTGCGTATGTTCCTGTAAACCGGTCCCCGGCGCTAGTCCTTTGGCGCCAGACCGTTCAACCTGTGATATGAAGCGGTTCCGGTTTACAAAGTATACATTTAACGGAAGCAGTATGTGCGGTAATACCGCGCGGACGATGTTTACCCGGCGGGCAGGATGCTGGTGCTGAACAGCTATGGCTGTTAAGTTGGTATCGGTTGCGGCAGACGGTCAGCCTCGGGCCCTGCTGATCGGGTAAATTTCGTGCCATTGAATTTCGTTAAGGCGCAGTTGTTTTTCCTTAAAAATGACAATATCTATATACGTATATTAATATAACCTTAAAACTAAAAACGATGTTACAACCTAAAAGCACATTTTCCGTAACTGCAAAATGGAAATCTAACCTGACCATTTTCTTGCTGTTCACCGGAATCCTGTGGAACCCCTTGCAGGTACAAGCCACACACCTTGCCGGAGCCGATCTTACCTATAAAAGGCTTACCGGCAATACTTATGAATTCACCATTTCCCTGATCCGGGATTGTGACGGGGTAGCAGCTCCCAACAACGTGGCACTCTCACTGGTCAGCGTGTCATGTAATATTAACACTACCCTGACGCTGAACCCGGTACCGGGAACGGGGCAGGAAATCACCTTTCCCTGCGGAAACGTGCAGACGGAATGTACGGGCGGAACAGAACCCGGATACCAGCAATGGGTTTACAAAGGCACAACGACACTCTCCGCCTGTACGGACTGGGTTTTCAGCTACCAGATCTGCTGCCGGAACTGTGATATCAATACGATTTCACATTCGGCCAATTGCAGTTCCGATCCCGGTATGTATGTGGAGGCGACACTGAACAATGTATCGGGCACCAACAACTCATCCCCCTCGTTTACCAACCTGCCGGTGGCTTTCCTTTGCCTGAACCAGAATTTCAATTACAACCACGGTGCCATTGACCAGGACGGAGATTCCCTCGTATATTCCTTCGTGTCACCCAAGATGGCTTTCAACCAGAATGTCAATTTTCTGCCCGGTTATTCCGCCACCAACTTTCTGACCTCCTCCACGGCCATAACCATCAACACCGTCACCGGTGAAGTGAACTTCACGCCTTCCAACCTCACGGAAGTAGGCATTACATCCATAAAGGTCCTGGAATACCGCAACGGTGTTTTAATCGGTTCCGTCATCCGCGATTTCCAGTTCAGGGTGAAGGACTGTTATCCGAACGTGATCCCGACAGTGACCGGCATCAACGGTACGGCCAACACCACGGCCTATGCCTGTCCCGGAAGCCAGACCTGTTTCAATGTACTTTCAAACGATTCCAATGCCGGACAGGTGGTCACCATGTCCTGGAACAACGGCATTCCGGCGGCCACCTTCACAACGGCCGGGACACCATTCCCTACCGGAACCTTCTGCTGGACACCCACAACCGCCGATATCAGGCCACAGCCTTATACGTTTACGGTGACCGTATTGGATAACAACTGCCCGATCAACGGTTTCCAGAACCGGTCGTTTTCCATTTATGTCACGCCACCGCAACCGGTCATCACGGGCGACAGTCTCTTTTGCCAGGGCATCACCGGAACGCTCGATGCCGGCCAGGGATATGTGACTTACCTGTGGTCAACCGGTGCGACCACACAGCAAATACCCGTAACCACTTCAGGTACCTATACGGTTACCGTTAGCGATGCGAACGGATGTACAGGCAGCGCATCCAAACCGGTTGCCACCTATAATCTTCCACCATGCAGCATAAGCGGAGCGAGCGGGTTTTGTGACGGAGGTTCCACCCAGCTTTGCACGGCCACCAATTCGGCCTATTTGTGGAGTACAGGGGCCACCACACAGTGCATCACGGTTACCACGGGAGGCACCTATTCGGTTACCG
>CAYWHE010000045.1:11169-22221 GCA_964458125.1 uncultured Flavobacteriaceae bacterium
CTACCACGCAATGCATCACCCTTTCGCAGTCCGGTACCTATACGGTTACCGTTACTGACCAGAACGGCTGTACCAGCAATTGCAGCAAGACGCTGACGGTGAACCCGGTTGGCAGCAGTACCATTACCGGTAACGGATCGGTATGCTCCGGCAACTCAGCACAATGGTGTGCGCCGGCAGGGCTGGCATCCTATCTCTGGAGTACCGGAGCCACCACCCAGTGTATTACGGTAAGTTTGGCGGGAACCTATACGGTAACCACCACCAATGCCAACGGATGCATCAGCAGCAGCAATAAAACGCTGACGGTGAACCCCCTTCCCAACTGCCAGATCAGCGGCAGCAGTTCCATTTGTTCGGGAAGCAGTGCACAATGGTGTGCGGCTTCCGGAATGGCCGCCTACCTCTGGAGTACGGGCGCCACGACACAATGCATTACCGTTAGTTCAGCAGGAACCTATTCCGTGACCATCACCAACAACAAAGGCTGCCAGAGCTCCTGCAGCAAGACCCTGACCCTGACGCAGGGTGGAAACAGTTCCATTTCGGGCAACGGATCGGTATGCGCCGGCAACTCAACACAATGGTGTGCGCCGGCAGGAATGGCGGCTTATCTCTGGAGTACCGGAGCAACCACCCAGTGTATTACGGTGAATGTTGCGGGAACCTACACGGTAACCACCACCAACGGCACCGGCTGCATCAGCAGCAGCAATAAAACGCTGACGGTGAACCCCCTTCCCAACTGCCAGATCAGCGGCAGCAGTTCCATTTGTTCGGGAAGCAGTGCACAATGGTGTGCGGCTCCCGGAATGGCCGCCTACCTCTGGAGTACGGGCGCTACGACACAATGCATTACCGTTAGTTCAGCAGGGACCTATTCCGTGACCATCACCAATAACAAAGGCTGCCAGAGCACTTGCAGCAAAACACTGACGCTCACGCAGGGAGGCAACAGCAAGATTACCGGGAACGGTTCAGTATGTACCGGCAACTCCACACCATGGTGTGCCCCGGCCGGTATGGCTTCCTACCTCTGGAGCACAGGCGCCACCACCCAGTGCATCACGGTAAACGCGGCGGGCACGTATACCGTTACCACCACCAACGGCAATGGCTGCATCAGCAGCAGCAGCAAAACCCTCACGGTGAAACAACTTCCGGTTTTCCAGATTTCCGGCAGCACGGCCCTTTGTGCCGGAAAAACCACCACCTGGTGCGCACCCGCAGGAATGGCATCCTACCTGTGGAGCACCGGTGCAACGACACAATGTGTTACCTTCAGTACGGCCGGCACCTATACGGTTACTGTTACCAACAACAACGGATGCACTTACAGCAACAGCAAAACGCTGGTTGCCTGGCAAAACCCGACCTGCTCCATTACCGGTTATACCGATATCTGCCAGGGCGAGAGTACACAGCTTTGCGGACCGCTGGCCGCCGGCAACAGCTTCCTGTGGAGTACGGGCGCCACAACCCGCTGCATTATGGTCAGCGCCGTAGGACCCTATACGCTTACCGTATACAATCAGGGCGGCTGCAGCAAATCATGCCAGGTTAATGTTACCTATAAAACACCGCAGAGCTGCTGTTCGGGTTTCCGGGCACATACCAATAACGAATGGGGAGCCAATCCTTCCGGAACAAATGCCGGCGCTTACCTCCAGCAGAATTTTGCTGCCGCCTTCCCCGGACCGGGCTACCTGACCATAGGCTGCAACAACCTGCTCAGGCTGACCAGCGCCCAGGCCGTGAATGACTTTCTGCCCAGCTTCGGGGGAGGAGGAACGCTTCCCGCAGGTACGCTGATCAACCCGGGTGCCGCATTCAGTCAGACCCTGGCCGGTCATGCCGTAGCGCTGACCCTTAATGTTAAATTCGACCTGGTGTTTTCCACCTTCGGTTCTTCCAGCACGCATCTGAAAGACCTGTACGTGGCCTACGGTCCGTTTACAGGCTTGACGGTTGAGCAGGTACTGGCAGAAGCCAACAACAAACTGGGCGGATGCGGATCGTCCTATTCGGCAACAGACCTTACCGATGTGCTATCTTCGATCAATTCCAACTTCAGCGATGGGTTTACCAATGAAGGATTCCTTTTTTGCCCGTTTGCCGTTCGTCCTGACCCCGGGTTCCTGACCGAACAACCGGCTGATGGTATTTCAGCGAGGGCTTATCCGAATCCCTTTGAATCTAACACCACCATTGAGTTCCGCAATTCGTTCTCATCGGCAAATACCAGGGTGGAATTATTCAACGCCACGGGTATCCGTGTGGCGGTGTTGTTTGAAGGACCCATGGCCGCTGACGACCTGAAACGCGTAACCTTCCATGGCGATGGTTTTGCTGACGGCATTTATTTTTACCGCATCAGCTGCGATGAGCAGGTGTTCAACGGAAGACTGGTGCTGCTCAGAAAAGAATAAAACTACGGCGAACAGGATTTAACCTGGAAGCGCCTTCATTCATTCCTGTATCGGAACGGATGAAGGCGCTTTTTTTAGCGCCGTGCCTCACCAATTTTCAACCGGAAACGTTGTTTTAATTTTTACCTGCAGGAATCAGGGTCATTCGCTTCGACTCCGGCACGTATAAAGTTTTTAATGTTGATGAAATTAAGATGGACGGTTACAATTTTATATACTTGCACTCTTATTCCGGTTAGACCATTTCATGACCGGAAACTGACGGCCTATTGGTTTTATCCGGATTTCCGGATTCAGTTCCCGGTTATACCGGTCAGCTAAAATTTATGCCTATACTATGCAAACATCAAATAATCAGTCAGGAAAAATCACGGGTCAAACTACGCATCAGCACCGGAGAGAAATTCCGCCGCAAACAACGGGGTATTTAAAGCGCTGACGATTTCATCCGGTTAACAACAGCATCACTGACTATACAACAATAACGTGGAGACCAGAACCCACTCCAAAAACGGGGCAATGCAAAAGCCAGATGAGCAGAATAATTAACCATTAACGCTATGAGTAACCGAGTCGTGCATTTTGAAATTCCATGTGACCATCCGGAAAAAACGATGGACTTCTTTCAGCAGGTTTTTGGCTGGACCTTTCAACATTATGGAAACGAAGAGTATTGGGCCGTCATAACCGGTGATGAAAAATCACCCGGCATCAACGGGGGGATCATGAAAAGACGTGACCCTAAACAACCGGTTGTCAATTCTATTGATGTGGCCAACCTGGACCAATCTATTCTGGACATCGAAAAAGCAGGCGGAAAAGTTGTAGTTCCGAAAATGCCCATACCGGCCATTGGCTGGCTGGCCTATTTTACAGACCCGGATGGAAACATTCACGGATTGTTTCAAAATGACCCGGCATCCAAATAAAAAATATTCATACCGGTTCACAGAAGCCTATTCAGGAATTTTTCCGTTCATCCGTTTTCTGTGGTATTAAATCCTTTCGCGATTTTCATTTCAGAAATCCAAAAGTACAGGTTGTATAAGCATCCCTGTTCATTTAATATAATCAGAACTGAAAGAACCTGGAAAAAAAAGCCTTACGTATTACTGTATAATACCTGGTTTCTTCAGCCGTTTTGTCCGCTCAGCAATTTGTTTCCTATCCTGATATTCTAATTAATACCATGAAGAAAGGTTTATTTCTTTCCATACTTATATTCGTTATTCCCATTTTCCAGGTCCAGGCACAAACGCAGGCCGGTGACAGTCTGAAAAATTACTGGCCAACGAAAGGCAGGATACGATTCGCGCCTTGTTCCTGGCGCAACTGGGCAGGACGTACCTGTATTCGAAACCGGATACGACCGTTTTGCTGGCTCGGCAGGGACTGACCCTGTCAAAATCAGTGAAATTTACGCGTGGGGAAATAGTGAATCTGAACCTTATGGGGAGTGTATTCAATGTTACCGGCAATTATCCCAAGGCGCTGGAACTATACCTGGAGGCGCTTAAGATGGCCGAATCCTCCCATGACCCGGTCAACATATCCAGGCTATTAACCGGTATTGGTATTTTATATTCGTACCAGGGTGACCAGCGAATGAGCATTGATTATACGCTTAAATCGCTTGCCATGGCGGAAAAACACGACATGGAGGAACGCGTTGCCGCTAACCTCATCAACCTGGGGGATTCCTACGAAAAACTGAACATCCTGGATTCGGCACGATTGTTCACCAACCGGGCGTATGATCTGGCGGTAACATTACGGCATGAAGAGGATATTGGATTTGCGCTGAATAACCTCGGAAATATTTATACCAAAATGGGACAGGATGAGGTGGCCATAGCCAATTACCGGCTGGCTATCCCATACCTGTTCAGGCAGGGCAACCAGGAAACTCTTTGCGAAACCTATATGGGTATGACCAGGCTGTTTCAGCGGGCTGGTCTGGAGGACTCCTGCCTGCATTATGCCAGGCTTTCCTTTCAAACGGCTAAAAATGGCGGGTTTATCAGCCAAATCATGAATGCCGGTGTTTTTCTATCCGGGTATTATTCGTCCATCCACCGGCCCGACAGTGCATTCATATACCAGAGCGCCACTATGGCTGCCAAAGACAGCCTGTTCAGCCAGGAAAAGGCCAAAGTGATCCAGAACCTGAGCTTTGAAGAGATGATCAGGCAACAAAAAATGGAAGAGGAAAAAGCGGAAATCAAAATTCACAGGAAGCACAATATCCAGTACGCCATCATCAGTATATTCCTGGTCAGTTTCATAATTATTTTTATGTTGCTTACCCGCAGCATTGTGGTGAATGAACGCTGGATCCGGTTTCTGGGGGTACTCGGCCTGCTGCTGGTGTTCGAATTCATCAACCTGCTGATTCATCCTTATGTGTCCTCACTCACCAATCACACACCAATAGGTACCCTGATCCTGATGGTACTTATCGCCAGCCTGCTCATTCCCATACACCACCGGCTCGAACACTGGATAAACCATAAGCTGGTGGCAAAAAACAAGCGTATCCGCCTGGCGGCGGCAAAAAAAATTATCGCCAGGCTGGAAGCTGATCCAGATCTCCAATCAGGAAAGGACCCGGACAACAACAGCTAAAATTCAGCTGCAGGATCATCAATCACGATATGCCATACCTGACTACCTTTGAATCAAAAAAACCGCCCGGCCCCTTTTAAGTTTTTGTCCCGACAGCCATCTCACTCCAATCCATCCAGGACAATCATGTGCATTAAGCCATAAAGCTAATCCTGTGGGGGTTCAGCGTCATGTTGTTCTTACTTATATTCGAACAACTGCATAAAATCATCCTTTCTTCTTCTGGCAATGGTAATGTTGGTGCCGTCATTCATCACCACATAGGCCCCGTCTCCTTTCACATATTTTTTAATATGATTCAGATTGATGAGGTGGGAGGTATGCACCCGGAAAAAACCGCGGTCGGAGAGCATATTATCATAAAATCCGAGGTTTTTGGATGAAACTATTTGTTCCTTCTCCTGGAAGATGATCGTATATACGTTATCGCTTTCACAGCGGATGATGCTGTTGATATCCACGAAAGCCATTCCTTCCATGGTGGGTATGCCCAGTTTATTCACCGCCAGTTTAAGCTGCCTGGCCTTCAGAAGCAGGTCCCCGGCCAGGTCACCCTTCTCCATGGCCAGCTGGAACTTTTCCATGGCCTCGCTGAGGCCCTTGAAATCAACGGGTTTTACCAGGAAATCGAGCGCATGGTAACGGAAAGCCTGGGCGGCAAATTTGTCGTGGGAAGTGGTGAAGATAACGTGACCCTTAAACGATCCGATTTTTTCGAGCAGTTCAAACCCGTTCAGTCCCGGCATCTGCACATCGAGGAACAGCAGGGGCACCTGGTTCTTCTTCAGGTATGGAACGGCCTCAAGCGGATCGTTGAAGACCTTTTCCATGGTGACGTATGGAAATTTTTTTTCCACCAGCGTCAGCAGGGCCTCGGCGGCAAAGGGGCTGTCGTCCACGATGACGGCATTGATACTTGTTGGCATAGGATTAGGGAGGTTAGGGCTGGTTATGGATCAGCGCATTCATCTCGCGAAAGAGGGAATCATTGATTTTGCCCAGTTCCTGAATCTCCACAGGGATCAGTTCCCGGAAGAAAGCGGACCGGCTGTATTCTTCAATATTTTTAATGACGAAAGAAGCTTTTTCGGCACCAATGGAAAGATACAGGGGCTTTACGGTGTGGGCGGCCCTGTTAAGGTCATCATACTTTTTATCCCTGAAGGAGCCCTGTATCTGTTCAAATGCCTTTGGGGCCTCCTCCAGAAAGGTGGTCACCAGGCGCTGTAATTTGTCCTGGTCACCGGCGCTGATTTCCTCCAGGAATTTCAGATTGAAACTGTTCATGATACGGATGCTAAATTATTATTCCAGACGTCTGGACAAATATAAATTAATTTTCTTTTGGAAACACGGTAGTTCCATGGTAATAATGGCCAGGCCGCACTACCTGTACTGTTATTCAAATGATCTCATCCGACCAGGCTGTCCGGTGCTGCTCAAATGACAGCCAGGTTTCTCCCTGTGCCCTGCACTGCAATTTTCAATCGCTGGTTTCCGGCTTACTGAATGATTATTTTTTCGGTTGAAATTTCACCGTCAACTGTTGCCCTGAGAAAATAAATTCCGGCTGCCAGCTTATCCTTCAGGTTCAGGGTTTCCGCCATTTGCCCGGGTTGAAGTTCCCCGGAATAAACCACTTCTCCGGTTGCCTGAAGGATCTTAATAGCAACAACTGCTTCAATCCGGTCCATCCGTTCGATCGTGATTACGCCAACCGAGGGGTTGGGATAAATCCTCAGGCTTGTTCCAAAGTCTGTCACCTGCGTCACCGGGCCGGCATTTCGCTGAACAGAAGCCTGATTCATGCGCAGGGTATGGGTCCAGGTCCGGTTTGAATTGGCGACAAAATAGCTGTAATTTTCCGTGACCCTGGACCCGCTGGAAGGATTGGCATACGATACCGTCAACGGGCTTCCATTAACCTGCTTGAATCCATAAAGCACCACAAAGTGTCCTCCGCCGGAGGTCCAGCCCCAGCGGGCCACCATCAGTTTTCCGGCGGCAATGTTACCGGTCACGAGGGAGGAACTCAGGCTGCTTCCGTAAGAGGTATTCGGACCTGCATAGTAATTCATCAGCCAGCTCAGGGAGCCGTTGCAGCCATACATATTGTTCGGGTAATTGGATGAAAGTGGTGTGCTGCATGCGCTGGGACGGGATCCGTTCAGGGATGAACAACAGATGTTAAACCACCCGTCACATTGATCGTTGGCTTTATTCACGATGGAACACTGCACGGGAGGAGTGGTGGAACTGTAGGCCCAATCCACCATGCGCGTGCAGGCCGCCCAGCACCACTGACTTTGTTCCTGGGTATACGGCGTTACTGTAATGGTGGCCGAGATGGAAGATTGCGCAAAGACATCCGTGAATTCCAGGCAGCGGTTGAAAAGTAAGCATGTAAACAGTATGAATTTTGTTTTCATTTCGATTGAGTTTAATAATTTATTAATTATTCTGAACAGGCATTTCAACCATGCGCCTTATTAATTCCGGGAATTTTACAGGTTCGGAGAAACTTGCCCTCCTGGCGGTTGAAAGGGGAAAAAATTCCATATCATTCTCCGCTGTTTGATCATCCGCATAAGAAATAAAATCCGCTGCCTGGTTCAGGTTTTGAAGCCAAAGCGGATGGGCAGTTGAATTTATTAAAAATTCAGTGGCCTCCTGAGCCAGGTTTTTCTCACCGGCGGCAACCACCTGGTATTTTTCCTCAAAAAAGGCGACGGTCAGAAACATGCGAATTTCATTGTTCAGTATTAACGGAACCAGGTATGATGATGTAAACCGGGTTTCCATTTCGCCCTGACTGTTTTTAAACTGTTGGAATACCGGAACGGGTTGCCCGGGAATACTGAGAGACAATTGCCCGACAGACTCAAATCCAAACGAGAGGAGGTCATCCCAGGGAAGCATATTCATCCAGGATATACGGGTTTCCAGAACAACAGCACTGACCAGGTCCGCATCCACAGGAGTTCTTGCAAATCTGTTTTGGGCCGGTAATAAACCGGGTAACAGCAAAAGGCCACAAAGGCCTGTCAGCATTTTCAATCTTAATTTAGTCATTGGTTTTATCTTTTTGAAATTTATTCCGCAAAAAAAGCATGAAAACAGGACCTTTGGCGAATCCGTTTAACGGGCGGGCGCTCCAAATTAAAATCGGTCGCTTTTGGCAGTAAGCGGTTGGCGTTGGGTATTCAGACCTTTCGCTGCTGAAGCACGGCCATGCAATGCAGCAGTTCGGAAGGATGAAAAGGTTTGCTCAGGTAATCGTGCATACCGGCTTCCAGGCATTTACTCCTTTCATCTGCGCTGGCATTTGCCGACAAGGCTATGAATAAGGTATTGGCCAGAATTTCAGGCTGATGCTCCCTTATCCTTTTAATGGTTGAATATCCGTCCATTTCAGGCATCTGCAGGTCCATGAGGACGAAATCAAAATGCTTTTTCTTCATCAGGTCAAGGGCTAACTTTCCATTCTCCGCCTCATCGATGTTCATGGTTTTGGAAATGGAAAGGAGGGATTCTTTGGCTACGATCCGGTTGTAGGCATTGTCTTCCACGATCAGGATACTGCTGTTTTGAAGCCGGGTCATATCGGGCACCTGGTCGGCAACGAATACCGGTTGAGCCGATACAATGGAATACGGTATTACAAACGTGAAAACCGATCCTTTTCCCGGCACACTGGATACGCTGATTTTTCCACCCTGCAATTCGATCAGTTGTTTGGAAATCGTGAGGCCAAGCCCTGTACCTCCGAATTTACGCGTGATGCCTTCATCGGCCTGGGAAAAACTTTCGAATATTTTGTCCAGTTTATCAGCAGGAATACCGGTGCCGGTATCGGATACCTGAAATTGAAGCCGGATTCGATCGGATGAGCCGGCACCGTCATCCACCACCCGGCATGAAATTTTTACACTGCCCTCAGTGGTGAACTTGATGGCATTGCCTGTCAGGTTGATCAGCACCTGGCTTAGCCGAACCGGATCACCTGAAACTTGTTCCGGTAAACCCGTCGTTTCGGTATGCAGTTGAATTCCCTTATCAAGCGCATTTGCCTCCAGAAGACTGGCCACGGTTTCAATGGCCTCAGCTGGTGAAAAAGCAATGGATTCAAATGAAACTTTCCCGGCCTCAATCTTGGAAATATCAAGGATGTTGTTGATAATGCCGATCAGGTTCTCCGCGGACTTGCGCATCACCTGCAGGTAAAGGCGCTGGTCATCGCGGGGTTCCCGCTGGTTGAGCACGTTGATCATGCCGGTGATGGCATGAAGTGGTGTGCGGATTTCATGACTCATGTTCGACAGGAACTGGGTTTTATACTGTTCACTCCTGACGGCCTTTTCCTTTTCGATTTCAATGAGCCTGTTTTTTTCTTCCAGCAGACGGGCATGCCTCTTATTCATCCGTGCCCGGCTGAAGAAAAGGTACCCGGTCAGCAGCAGGAATATGGAAAGGAGGATGGAGGCGTTGCGAAGAAGTAACTGCCTTTCGAGTTCCTTTTGCCTGATTTCCTTATCCTTGTTCAACAGGGAAATTTCCTTTTCCTTTTTTTCAAACTCATAATTCATCTGTTTCCGGAGGGAAGACTTTCGGCCTTCCTCATTGCTGATGCTGTCGTTCATCAGTTTAAACAGCACATGCATGTCGTAAGCCCTTTTATAATCGCTGTTGGCCCGGTAAATTTTACTGAGGGTCTCACTGGCATTCCGGATTCGTTCGGGTATCCCGGTTTCCCTGGCCAGTACAAGCGATTTATAGCAATACAACTCCGCCTCTTTCAACCGGTTTTGTTCAAAAAAAATGACGCCTATATTCTGCAGGGTGGCGGCCTGCATGTTTTTATCACCGGTTTCTTCATGCAGGATAAGCCCACGCTGATACCAGTCCAGGGCCTCCTGCTTCATCCCCTGCCTGTCCATATTCCAGCCTATATTATGAAGGGTAAAAGCAATACCCGGTTTATATCCGATGGACTGGTACAACCCTTTGCTTCGTTCAAAACAAGACAGCGCTTCGGCCAGCCTCCCTTGTTCCTGCAACAGGTAGCCCATATTGTTCAGCGACTGTGCCATACCGAATTTGTCACCGGATTGCTCGCGCACCTGAAAACTTTTTTGTGCATATTCAAAAGCCCGTTTAACATCGCCCTGCTTTTTATAAAACAGGCTGATGTTGTTATGCTGGGTGGCAATGCCAGCCCGGTCCTGGATTTCCTCCCGGAGTTTCAGGCTCTTCAGGTAATAGTCGATGGCCGACACCAGGTCACCGGTTTTTTCATATACGGTTCCGATATTGTTGAAGGACTGGGCAATGCCTGCATGGTCCCGTATCTCCTCCCGTATACGCAGGCTTTCCCTGTAAAGGTTCATGGCATGAAGGAGATCGCCCCGGTCGTAATAATAACCGGCGATGTTGTTGGTGGCATCGGCAATACCCTTATTATAACCGAGGGTCCTGGCCAGCTGCAGGGCTTGCTTCGCATAGCTCAGAAAGCTGCTGTCATCCATCGACTCATCGCTGAGTTGATACAATACATTAACTTTAACTGAATCGTCCGGCAGGGTTTTTAAGCGGGTCAGGAGGCTGTCTGAGACTGCAGCAGCGGCCGTCATTCCCGATAAGGAAAAAATGAATAAAAAGAATGCCTTAACCCTGCTATGAATCCTGACAAATCCAAAATAATAATGCGTCAATGATGCCGATTGATACGATTTTTGCGGCTTCATCAGCAGGTGGCGGGGGTAAGCAGGTATTGAAAAAAACAGGAATTCATTTTCATATTATCATAGGGAAACCAAAGATACTTAAATAAAAACATCTCAGGATATCATGAAAAATCAAGGGTATGAAACCCAGGGCAAGTGTTGAACCCATCCCGATTCGCTTCGCGACCGGGATTCATTCGACTACGACTTTCACTTCGGACGTTGTCCTTGTAAAAGTCAAGTCGACTTGAAAATTCCACCCCAAGCAGCGGCGT
>CAYWHE010000046.1:0-22001 GCA_964458125.1 uncultured Flavobacteriaceae bacterium
AGCGTGGAGGCCTGATCCGGTGTTGAATCAAGCGCTGGTACAAATAAATGAGCCACCATAATGCTGCCAAGCCCTTCCCGGATCAGTTCACGGAAAGGAAATAATTCCACACTGTCAAGGGTTTCCCGGCTTTGCCTGATGACCGGCAAGGTATAATGCGAATCCGAATCGGCATTGCCATGGCCCGGAAAATGTTTGCCGCAGGCCAGGATGTGCTGATCCTGCAACCCCTTCATGTATTGGATTCCGTTCCGTGCTACCGTTCGGGGATCCTCTCCGAAGGAACGGCTGTTAATGATGGGATTTAAAGAATTGTTGTTGATATCAATATCAGGAGCAAAGTTGACCTGAATGCCAGTTGCTTTGCATTGTTTGCCGATTTCCATTCCCATAGCATAAACCAGGCTGTCCTGCGACATGGCCGCCAGTGTCATCTGTCTCGGAAACCGGAGCGTACTGTCCAGCCGCATGGAAAGCCCCCATTCTCCGTCAATGCTGATCAGGAGCGGAATCCTGGATTGACGTTGATACAAATTGATCAGTTCAGCCTGTCGCAAGGGGCCTCCCTGGAAAAAAATTAGTCCGCCGATATGGTAATCACTGATCAGGCATTCCATTTCACTGACATGCTGCTGGTCCTTATTGGAAAAGGCCGACACCATAAACAACTGGCCGATTTTTTCAGCTTCCGAGAGGGTATTAAAAACAGAATCGGCCCAGGCCATGGAAGCCGGGTTAATAAAAGGAGGCTGCTTAGCCGGTTGTGCCTCCATATCCTGGAAGTAAAACAGGACTATCAGGTTGACTAAAACTGGAAGAATTTTTCCGCGCATATTGCTGGCTGTCACGACATGTGCGAAAGTTACATGGATTTTAAAAGCCGGATAACAGATGGTCAATCCTGTTTTCAAAGGGTTATTAACATAACTTGTGAGTGGAAACGAACGAATCTGCAGGAATATCATCCGGTAAATTGTTGAAGTGGTTTTAAAAGAATAAATTTGTGCTGGTAATGATTTTTATTGGGAGGTTTTCCGGCCTTAACTCAATTTGGCTGAGGCTGGAAAGGCAGCAAAAAAGTTACCCGAACCTATACTGAATCAGTCTTCATATGTCAGATATTATTCACCTGCTACCGGATATTGTGGCCAACCAGATTGCGGCAGGGGAGGTCATTCAACGACCCGCTTCAGCCCTGAAGGAATTATTGGAAAATTCCATTGATGCAGGAAGCACTTCCGTTAAGGTCATCATCAGGGAGGCAGGAAAGGCACTTATTCAGGTCGTGGATAACGGATGCGGCATGTCGGAAACTGATGCCCGGATGAGTTTCGAACGTTATGCAACATCCAAAATCCGGAAAGCGGAGGACCTGTTTTCGATACGCACCATGGGCTTCAGGGGTGAGGCCCTGGCTTCGATTTCAGCCATTGCCCAGGTGGAGTTAAAAACCAGGAGAAAGGAAGATGAAGCCGGGTACCAGTTGCTGGTAGAGGGTGGTGAGTTCATCCACAACCAGCCTGTTGCCACCCAACCAGGCTCATCCATTGCCGTGAAAAATTTGTTCTTCAATGTACCCGCCAGAAGGAATTTCCTGAAATCCAATGCCTCCGAAATGCGTCAGTTGGTGGAGGAGTTTCAGCGAGTGGCACTGGCCCATCCCGTCATCGCCTTTACTCTGCATCATAACGAAACAGAAGTTTTCAGCCTGAAACCAGCCAACCTGCGACAGCGTATTGCCGGGGTTTTTGGCTCTTCCTACAACGAAAGACTGGTGCCGGTGGAAGAAGACACCACCCTCCTCAGCATTCGTGGATTTGTTGGCAAGCCTGAATTTGCAAGGAAATCGAGGGGGGAGCAGTATTTTTTCGTGAATAACCGGTATATCCGGGATCCATACCTCCATCATGCTGTTGCCAATGCTTATGAAGAATTACTGCCCCAGGGTACATACCCGTCTTATTTTTTATTCTTTGAAATTGATCCTGCACGCATCGATGTCAATATTCATCCCACCAAAACGGAGATTAAGTTTGAAGATGATAAGTCCATTTATGCCATCCTGAGGGCATCAGTGAAAAGAGCGCTGGGAAAATTCAATGTGGCGCCCACACTTAATTTTGAACAGGAAGCAGCCTTCAACCTTCCTCTTTCCAAACTTGCCGAAATCCCCGTTCCACCCAAGATCCAGGTCAATCCTTCCTTCAATCCCTTCAGGCCTGAAACAGAAATCCGCTTTCCGTCCTCGGGCAAACCGTTTGCACAGCCTCCTGGCGCTAAGGGACAGGATTGGTCGACCCTGTACCAGGGCCTGGAACATGTGGAAGTAGCTCCCTCCGGCCAGGCCATGATCGACATCGGATCGCAGCCTGCAGAACAGAAATCAGGAATCCCTGAAGTTGATGGGTTTCAGCTGGGATTGCGTTATATCGTTACCAGCTTCAACCATACACTGCTGGTGATCGATCAGCAACTGGCCCATGAGCGTGTGCTGTATGAAAAAAATAAATCCGCCCTTCAGCAACAACAGGTTTCCAGCCAGCAGCTTGTTTTCCCGCAAAACGTGGAAATGACCTCCCGTGATTTTTCCGTTCTGTCCGAGATGATGACCGAATTGAAAGCGCTGGGTTTTGATATTAACCCGTTCGGACGCCAAACCTTTGTCGTTCATGGAATACCTCCCGGGATGAATATCGATGAACTGAAATCAACCCTGGAATACATGGCCGGAATGTTTGAACCGGATGCCATTCCTTACCGTGAACAAAAGGAAGAAAAAATCTCCCGCTTTTATGCCCAGCGTATGGCAGTCCGTGCAGGTACCTATTTGCATCCGGCAGAAATAAGGCAACTGATCGGGGATTTATTCCGTTGTGATCAGCCCAATCATTCGCTGACCGGAAAGCCGATTTTTATACCACTTTCCCTTCAGGAATTGGAAAAGAAATTTTTTTAACCAAATAAGTTGTCAGCTGTTGTGCACTTGTGTTACTTTGCCATCGTTTTAAAATGCCCTGAACAACCGGGTAAATTGATATGAGTATCCAGCAATACCGCCCCTCGCGCTTCAACCTGTTACCGGATGTTGTTAAAAATTTGCTGATTATTAATGGCATTTTATTCCTGGCGGACCAGGTTTTAACGGAAAAATTCGGACTCAGTCTCTCGGAAAGACTGGGCCTCTATTACCCGACATCGGACCTTTTCAGACCCTACCAGTTTCTGACACACCTGTTCATGCATGGGAGTTTCCTTCACATATTCTCCAATATGTTTGCCTTGTGGATGTTTGGAAATGTGCTGGAAAATGTATGGGGTGCGAAGCGTTTTCTGATCTTTTACCTGATCACCGGATTGGGTGCGGCCATGATTCACACCGTTGTAACCGGGTACGAGGTACACCAGATCAAACAGGTAATTGACACTTATGCAGCCTCCGCCAACGTAAATGATTTTGAAATACTGGTGAGGAAGTATCAGGGCTATGCGGGTGAGGATTTACGAAACAAAATCAACGAAGTATACAGCAACTGGAGTTTAAATACTTCCGATCCCTTATGGGCGCAACAATCTATTGATGTGGCGCACCAGCTCCTGAAAGGGAAACTTGATATTCCTACTGTTGGCGCCTCCGGTGCTGTATTCGGTGTGCTCATTGCGTTTGGCATGTTATTTCCGAATACCATCCTGTATATATATTTTGCCATACCGATGAAAGCAAAATATTTTGTTCTGCTTTACATGGCCTTTGAATTTTATGCTGGCTTTCAGAACAACCCTGCCGATAATGTGGCACACTTTGCTCACCTGGGAGGCGCTTTGTTCGGATTTATTCTGGTGAAAATATGGAATAAGCATAACCGGGAAACTTTTTACTGATGGGAAACCTGTTGACCGAACAATGGAAAAATATTTTCCGTCAGGCCACGGTTCTTTACCGCTTGCTGATAGTCAATATAGGCATTTTCCTGCTGATTAACATTGGCCGCCTGGTGCTCTTTCTTTTCCGGGCCGATGACTCATGGCTCACATTTATCGTCAACGGACTCTCAGTTCCATCCAGCCTGTCGAGCCTCCTGCTGCAACCCTGGTCACTGTTTACCTATATGTTCGTGCATGTTGATTTTATGCACATGCTGTTCAATATGCTGGTTTTGTACTGGACAGGAACACTCTTTATTGAATATCTCGGGGGAAAGAAATTTTTCAGCACTTTTTTTTTAGGGGGCCTGAGCGGGGGCCTGTGCTACATTCTGGCCTATAATATTTTTCCCGCCTTTCATGATATCGTAACCTATTCAAGGCTTATCGGGGCCTCCGCCGGGGTGCTTGCTGTACTGACCGCCATCGCTACCCTATTGCCGGAATACCGTGTGCAGTTGCTTATTTTTGGCACGGTAAAATTGAAATACATTGCCGTATTTTCAATCCTGCTTTATGCCATCAGTATACCACAGGGTAATGCCGGCGGACAGTTTGCTCATTTGGGAGGAGCCTTTTACGGTTTTATGTATATCCGCCAGTTACGCAATGGCCGGAACCTGGCGTCCTGGTTTGATAAAATAACAGCCCTGTTTGCTTCAGGAGGCACTTCCCGCAGAAAAATGAAAGTGACCGTAAAAAGATCTGTCAGTGACGAGGAATTCAGGAACAGAGCTAAGTCCCGGGAAGAGATGATTGATCAGATTCTGGATAAAATCAGCCAGTCCGGATACGACAGCCTTTCAAAGGAGGAGAAGGAAGTTCTTTTTAATGCCAGCAAAAACAAGAATCTCTGACTTCAAATAAAGTGAGCAGCGCAGCAATCGGTTCAGCCCGGAAGAAAGGTAAGGGTTCGCCTATCCTGCATGCAGGTTTTGGTTTGCTGGTCTGGGCAGTCTCCATAGCATGCCTGGTTGCCACCTCATCAGCTCACATCAGCCCGGCCAGTTTCTGGATGCCGGCTCTTTTCGGATTGGTGTTTCATTTTATTTATCCCCTGAATCTGATCCTGCTGATTGTTTGTGTGATCTTAAGAAAAAAATTGTTCGTGTTGCCATTCATTCCATTTGTATTAGGTCTTCAGACTATGCATGGCATCTTTCAGTTTGGTTTTGTCAATGAAAAGAAGGCTCCCGGCGACAGTTTGTCCATCCGGGTGATGTCCTATAATGTCAGGCTTTTTGATTTGTATAACTGGTCGCATAACCTGGAAACAAGGGCCGATATTTTTAATTTTCTCCGGCAGGAACAACCGGATATTCTCTGTCTGCAGGAATTTTATTCTTCCGATAAAAGGCCCATGAAAAATCTCGATACGCTCCTGACCTTTTTAAAGGCCCGGTATTATCAGGTGGAATATCCGGTCACCCTGCGCCATACAGACCACTGGGGCATTGCCACTTTCAGCGCTTTCCCGGTGGTTAACCGCGGTGTGCTTTATTTTGGAAACAGGAATGGAAATGTCTGCATTTACACGGATGTGAATACCGGGCACGATACCCTTCGAATTTTGAATACACACCTGGAGTCCATCAGGTTCAGAAAGGAAGATTACCGGTTTATTGAAAATATTGAGAATTCAGATGAAAACCAGGCCCTGTTGGGATCACGCAATATACTGAAACGGCTTCGCAAGGCATACCGTAAAAGAGCAGGAGAAGTAAACCAGATAGATTCGCTGATCAGGATCTCCCCCTATGCGGTTGTTTTATGCGGTGATTTCAATGATCCCCCGGCTTCATACACGTATGCCGTTTTAAGTCATCACCTCAAAGATGCTTTTTGTGAAAGCGGATCAGGATTCGGGGAGACCTACCGGGGTCCCTTTCCGGCATACCGCATTGATTATATCCTGCACGATCCATCCATCCGTTCATTCAACTACCGCCGTTATAACACCAGGCATTCCGATCATTTCCCCGTGAGCTGTGAAATAAATCCCCGTTAAAATTTAAAATCAAGTTTGAACTGAACGGGTTTCAGCCGGAAACTTTTGCGATGAAAAGGACTCTCTCCGTATACCCGGATGGCTTCCCGGTGCGCCGGTGTGGCGTAGGCCTTGTTGCGGTCCCAACCGTAACAGGGGAACTGCCGGTGTAACTGATACATATAGGAATCCCGGTGTGTTTTGGCAAGTACCGATGCGGCTGCAATACTGGTGAAACTCGAATCACCTTTAACCATGCAGAGATGCGGAATTTCCGGATAAGGTTTGAACCGGTTTCCGTCAATTAACAGCAACTGTGGCCTGGTTTGAAGCGCGGAAATGGCTTTGTGCATCGCAAGAATGGAAGCGTTCAGGATATTGAGTGAATCAATTTCCTCATGATCGGAAAAGGCAACAGCCCAGGCAATCGATTCTTCCTCAATCACCTTACGAAGTAAATCCCTGTCCGCTTCCTTCATTTGCTTGGAATCATTCAGCAGGGGATGCGAAAAATCCGCTGGCAGAATAACAGCAGCTGCATATACAGGGCCCGCCAGGCAACCCCGACCGGCTTCATCACAACCAGCCTCCAGCAGATCATCAGGGGCATACCGGTTCAGCATAGGTTTTTCAATTGGGATGACGAATATACAAATGAAGCCTGTATGGTTGATTAATATCAAAAAAACAGTATTGCGCGTTAACCAGGTTCATTACAGCAACAGTTTTTTACGCCGGTGAGCCCTCCATTGAATAAAAGAATGAATAACAACAGATAGTAAAATGATGATCGTCCCGGCATAAAATCCGGGGTTCAGCATTTTGTTTTCCTGGAATAAAGCGATGGCAAGCAGAATACTGTATACCGGCTCCAGGTTTACCGAAAGATTCATGGTAAATGCATTGACCTTCTGAAGCGCCTGCATGGAAAGGGTAAACGCCAGGGTGGTGCAAAGCAGGCTCAGCATCAACAGGTAAATCGTATCCATGGTACCTGGTATTTCAAAATGCTGGTTTTCATAATAAAGATAAACCGGTAAAATGAGACTCAGAACCAGAAACCCGGTCAGCATTTCATAAAACGTTATAAAGGAAGCACCAAAACGGTCTGCTTCTCTTTTGTTCAGAACTGTAAACCAGGCAGCCAGGAAGGCACTGAACAGCGAAAGTAAAATTCCCCCGGCATAGAATTGCTGGGCGGAAAAGATCAGGCTGATTCCGGCAATGACAAATATGCCAAGCATGACATGGGAAAGGTTTGGCCTTCTTTTTTCATATACGGGTTCGAGGAGTGAGGAGAAAAGTGCAACAGAAGAAAAACAGGATAAGGTGACCGAAACATTCGAGGCTTTAATGGCTCCATAAAAGGTTACCCAGTGAACACTTACAAGAAGCCCGATAAATGAAATACGGAGCAGATCCCGGAAGGAAGGCAGGATAAGTTTCTTTCGGTAAAGCAATAGGAGTGCAAGACTTATTGCAGTGATGAGCATGCGGTACCAGACAATCATTCCCTCCGAAAGGGTGATGGCTTTGCCCAATATGCCTGTAAATCCCCACAGGATGATGGCCACATGCATTTTTAAATAGGCCCTGCCCATCAGGTTGAAAATAACCGGGCCAGCTCACGGTAAAGTGCCTGAACAGGTAAGCCCATGACATTATGGTAAGAACCGTCAATCCGTTCCAGCCCGATGAGCCCGATCCATTCCTGAACTCCATAGGCTCCTGCCTTATCATAGGGCTGGCAGAGATTCAGGTAAAAGTCTATTTCTTCCGGGGTGAGAACTTTAAAATAAACAGCTGTCTTCTCATGGAAAAGGAGTTTTTCTTTCCGGGTTTTCAGACAAACACCGGTAATGACTTCGTGCTTGCGCCCTGAAAGAAGTGTTAACATCCGTTTCGCATCCTGAAAATTTTCAGGCTTATTTAAAACCAGGTCATCCAGGCATACGATGGTGTCTGCGGTGATCACCAGTGTCCTTTCTTCAAGAAGATGATCAAATGCAGCCGATTTTTTATCTGCCAGGTACATGGCCACATTTTCCTGGTGGAGGTTTTCCGGAAAATCCTCTGAAACGTCAAATGTCTTCACTTCGAAGGTCAGCCCAAGTTCTTTTAAAAGCAGGTGCCGCCTAGGTGAACCGCTGCCCAGGATTATCCTGTAGTCTTTCAGCATTTCGGTGACAATCATCCCTGGAATTAATTAAATGCGTAATAAAATACCGGCATGGACATGATACCGGACAGCATGATGAGTTTGGTCAGCAGGCTGCAAAAGTGAAAGTGTTCCCTGTTTTGGCTTCGCCAGATCCGGTAAAAAAGAAAGGCCAGGGGACACTGCAGCAACAGGCTAACATAGGCAAAAGACAACCAGTCCGCTGAAAGAAACTGCAGCCAGTGAACTCCGCCCAGCAGCAACATGACCGTGATGATGAGGAATAAGGCAATTCGTTTGGCAGACTTCGGACCGAGCAGAACAGGCAGGGTTTTACAACCACCAGCCAGGTCCCCGGGCAGATCTTCCAGGTCCTTGATCAGTTCCCGGATGAAACTGACCAGGAATGCAAATGCACTATACCCTCCGACCAGTTGCACGACAGGTTCAGCCCTGGCTGCACTAACATCATAATAAACGACCAGTATCAGGGTGAGCGCTGACAGCAAAGAGATTAAAATGTTTCCAATCAATGGCCACTTTTTCAGGTAAGCCGCATAGGCCCACAGCAACAGGAAACAACCCGAATGAATGACCAGGATGCTGATCCCGCGGACATGAAAATATTTTCCGGGAATATAGGCAAGCAGGATACCGGCCAGGCTGAGACCGTGAAACAGAAAATAGGCCTTCTCTTCAGCGATTAATTTTCCGATTATAACCTTTCCCGGTTTATTAACCAGATCGATGTCCACATCATAATAATCATTTATAATGTTTCCTCCTGCGGCAATCAGCATCACAGACAATACGAGGAGAGCAAAAGGAAAATGGGCAACCTGTGTGGCCGAGCCCGAAAATTCCAAAATGGGAATAACTATAAAATGCCTGACGGCATACATGCTCAGGGCCATCATGATAAGATTCGGCAGCCTGACCAGTTGCAAATACGATTTCAGTTTTTGCATCGGTTTACAAAATCAGTCCGGCCAGTGACCTTGCAGGGTCAACGTCTGTTCGATGACATCACGTACGCATCCCCTTCCCCCGCCATAAGGAGAAATATACTGGCAAAGGGATTTAATCTGGTGAACGGCATCGGAAGGACAAGCGGCAATTCCTGCCAGCTGAATAACCTCCAGATCCGGCAGGTCATCGCCCATATACAGTGTCTGTTCCTTACTGAGCTGGTAGCGTGAACAGCATTGTTCAAAAATTTCAAGTTTATCCTGAACGGAGATATAAACATCACGAATCCCGAGATTTTGAAGCCGGATTTCCACCCCTTTGGAATGCCCCCCGGAGATGACAATGACATGATAACCTTTTTGTACGGCCAGCTTCAAGGCGAAACCATCCTTGATATTCATGCTTCTCAATAGTTCTCCGTCGGTCATAACCAGGAGGGAACCATCGGTAAGTACGCCATCCACGTCCAGGAAAAATGCTTTTACCCTGTTGAGACGCGTTTTAAAAAGTTCTTTCATGAGTTCAGGAATGGACTGAAATTTCCTGTCGTAGCAAGGTCTGGCTGCGGTCAGGCCCAACGGAAACAATGACAATCGGAACCCGGAGTGTCAGTTCGAGAAATTCTATATAGGATTGCAGCGAAGCCGGCATATCTCCAGCTGTTTTGATTTGGCTGAAATCAACATGCCAGCCTTCCATTTCCTTATATACGGGTTTTACCGGATTTCTTGAAATATCATAAGGCATGAAATCAATCGACTTTCCACGGTACTCATAATGGGTGCATACCCTGATTTTGTCAAAACCATTTAATACATCCGGTTTGGTCATGATCAGCCTGGTAACACCATTGAGCATAATCGCGTATTGGAGTGCCGGAAGGTCTAACCACCCGCACCTGCGCGGACGACCCGTGGTGGCTCCAAATTCATGTCCCTTCTGACGCAATGTTTCTCCGGTTTCATCAAGTAATTCGGTCGGAAAAGGACCACTGCCAACACGGGTGCAGTAAGCTTTGAAGATGCCCAAAACCTCACCGATGGAGGAGGGTGCAATGCCCAGCCCGGTACAGGTTCCGGCTGTGATGGTATTGGAGGAAGTAACAAAAGGGTATGAGCCAAAATCAATATCCAGCAGGGAACCCTGGGCCCCTTCGGCCAGAATGGATTTCCCTTCGTTTTTATACCGGTTAATGACATACTCACTGTCCGTCAGGGAAAGTGTACGCAGTAATTCAATGCCTTCCATCCACTCCTTTTCGGCAGTAGCCAGGTCGGCTTCATAATTATAAAAACGCAACATGGAGAGGTGCTTTTCCACCAATACCTGGTAATAGGATTTAAAATCCGGGGATTCGATGTCACCCACCCGTAAACCGTTCCGCCCTGTTTTGTCCATGTATGCCGGACCAATTCCCTTCAGCGTTGAACCGATTTTTGCTTTCCCTTTTACGGACTCCGATGCTGCATCCAGCATGCGATGGGTAGGCAGAATTAAATGCGCCTTTCGTGAAATCAAAAGGTTTTTCTCAACCTGAACACCCAACTTTTTCAGCGCTTCAACCTCCTTTTTGAAAATGACAGGGTCGAGTACCACTCCGTTACCGATAATGTTGATCTTGCCGGGATGAAATATGCCGGAAGGTATGGTATGCAGCACATGCTTGATACCGTCAAACTCAAGGGTATGACCGGCATTGGGTCCTCCCTGGAAACGGGCGATCACATCGTAACGGGGAGCGAGCACATCCACCACTTTTCCTTTGCCTTCATCGCCCCACTGAAGGCCTAATAATACATCAACTTTCATCAGATCCCGGTTTTTTATCGGATTAAAAAATTGCCCGCCGGAAAAAACAACGGGGAGTATGCGAAAAAATTAATTGAGATTTTGAGCAGCAAGTGCTTCAGAATCAACTACAGCAAATACATTATTCAGTTTGGTAATCACGAGTAATGATTTGATCCGGTCAGGAACATTGCATATGACAGCCTCACCGCCTGATTTCCGGGCTTTGGTCAGGATGTTTAAGAGAATAGTCAGACCTGTACTGTTCATGTATTTAAAGTCCTGCATGTTCAGGACAAACTTGTTGGATTCCTTTTCCACAAGTTCATTGATATCGTCCATCAGGTTGCTCGCCTGGTTTTTTTCAATCAGGTTTCCGCTGATTGAAACCAGATTATAGTCTTGTTTTTCTTCTATCTGATAATTAAACTCCATAATAAATTTTTTTTGGGGATGTATTTCAGGCTTAAATCATTGGTTTTCACGTGAATATTGTTCAGTTGAAGCCGTCTGCTATGGTTGCAAATGTAGTTTATTATTATGATAAAATTCACAGTATCCCGTTTTAGCCAGTTTGGTGCATTTGCCGTACAAATTCAGGGAATGACTGGTAATTGAAAAGCCGAGTATGGAACCCATCATGGTCTGGATCTGTTGAATCCTGGGATCGCAGAATTCAAGCACCTTCTGGCAATCGGTACAGATCAGGTGATCGTGTTGTTTGTAAGCGAATGACCGCTCAAACTGGGCCAGGTTTTTTCCGAACTGATGCCTGGTAATCAGGTCGCAGTTTAACAGGTGTTCGATCGTATTGTAAATCGTGGCGCGGCTGACAAGGTGTTTTTTATTTTTCATATGAAGATGCAGGGACTCCACATCAAAATGCCTGTTGATCGTATATATTTCACGGAGAATGGAAAACCTTTCCCTCGTTTTACGAAGCCCATGATGTTCCAGGTAGGTCGTGAAAACCTCGTTTACCTTTCTCAGGATTTCCTCCATGCGTGTCAATTCAGGTGTAAAAATAGAAAATTAATAAACGTGGCTCCTCTGGCTTGCAAATCCTTTATCCGGGGCCCTCATAAGTTATGAACAAACCGGTTGCCGGTGGCATTTAATCGCTTAGGGTGAATTCCCTTCCGCCTGCCGCGGGAAGTTCCACCAGATTCTTTAAGTTTATAGAACCCGGAAGAGAACATGCGCGGTAATTTTTTCAGGAAATACCGGATTATTAATATTATTTTTGACGAGGATTATACCTTGAAAAAAAACAGGTTTTTGAATGCCGGATACATGGCCGTGAAGGACTTTAAACCCCGCGCCTGTCAATTCCTGACGGATGCGTGCAGGGACATTCGTTCGGATGCAATTGGTTTTGTTAGATTCTTTTTTTGACCATTCATTATAACTTCACAGGATAAGCAAATGGAACCGGGACGGCAAAAGGACACGTTTAATCTGAATGAATTAACGGACCTGTTGGAGGTGTTTCAGCAACTGAAAACGGATCACCCGCTCGTTGATGAAATGGATCTGATTGCAGCGTTGACACATTTGTCAGGTATTGAAAATCCTCCTGCTGAAAAGGGAAAAATCTGGCAGGCTGTGATGGGGATTTTGAAAATCAACCCCGGAATGGAAATTTAATGATACGACACAGGGTCCTTTCACCGTATTCGGGAAGAAAATTACGGGGTCATTTTATAATATTGCAACAACTTGAATGCAGGGTGAACAATTGGTCATCCTGGTAGATTTTAAAGATATGCCAACAATAGAAACAATTTACAAGGGTCAGCTGCGAACAGGCGCCCGGCACGTGGCCACCGGCATCGAAATCATTACCGATGCACCTCTGGACAATAAAGGAAAAGGGGAGACCTTTTCACCAACCGATCTGCTGGCCGCCTCCCTGGGCAGCTGCATGCTTACCATCATGGGGATTGCTGCGGAGACCCATGGATTTGTCATTGACGGCACCAGCGTATCCATAACCAAGGTGATGGCTTCAAACCCAAGGCGGGTTTTTGAAATAGGGGTTGAACTGCGCCTGCCGCCTGTGGCCTATGACGCCCAGCAGAAAAAAATAATCGAACATGCCGCCCTGACCTGCCCTGTGGCACTTAGCCTTCACCCGTCCATTAAACAGGATGTCAGGTTTATTTACCCATGATTCCCTTTCGTCCATTATTGAAAAATGAATTTTTTATCATCGAATGAAAGCCATTTTATTTACGTGGAAATATATCCTGTATTTCTTTTCAGCAAAAACCAGATACGATATTCATTCACCTTTTGTTTTCGGCCTGGTCAGCAGGGTTATCCATGATAAAAGCGATAAACCCGTTTTTCATCAGATTGAAGGAATCCGTAAAAAACTGGCCCGCGATCACAGCAGAATTGAGGTCCGTGATTTTGGAGCAGGTTTCTCCGGTAAAAAGTTCAAAAGCCTTTCCATTGGCTTTATTACAAAAAACAGTTCTAAAACCGCGAAATACGGACGACTCCTGCATCGGTTGACCGCTTTTCTGAAACCCTCGACCATGCTGGAACTTGGCACATCCGTCGGGCTCAGCACCATGTACCAGGCAACCGGTGCGCCGGCTGCCCGGATGGTGACCATGGAAGGTTGTCCGAATACCGGCGCAATTGCGACCCGGAATTTCACGGAACTGGGATTAACAAATATTGAATTGATCAATGGTGATTTTGAAACCACTCTCCCGGAATTCCTGGCACAAAGCCCCGTCCTGGAATTTGTTTTTATTGACGGGAATCACCGGAAGGAAGCGGTATTATATTATTTTAACCTGTGCCTGGAAAAATCAGGTTCACAAACCTGCCTGGTGATTGATGATATTTACTGGTCCCCGGGCATGCAGGAGGCCTGGCTCCAAATCAAAGAAAATCCCAGGGTTTCGGTAACCATTGACTTATTTATGATGGGGATCGTTTTCCTGAATCCTGAATTAAGCAAGGAGGATTTCATCATCAGGTTTTAATTAATACCTTTGAACCTCACACCAACAACCAATCAGCAGGAAAGCGTGAAATCAATCATTAAACTGACCGATATCGCCCGCATCTATAAAATCGGTACTGAAACCATCTATGCCCTTCGCAGCATTTCAGTGGAGATTTTTCAAAATGAATTTGTCGCCCTGATGGGCCCTTCAGGCTCAGGTAAATCAACCCTGATGAATATCATCGGATGCCTGGATACGCCAACCAACGGTCAATATATTTTAAACGGGACCGAAGTCGGACAGATGAGCGACAATGAACTTGCCGAGGTGCGCAATACGGAAATCGGTTTTATTTTCCAGACATTTAACCTCCTGCCCCGTTCCACTGCACTCGAAAATGTTGCCCTTCCCCTGGTTTATGCCGGCGTTTCCAAGCAGGAGAGACTGGAAAGGGCCCGGCAGGCGTTGAATGATGTCGGACTTGGCGACCGGGTAAGACACCGCCCGAATGAATTGTCCGGTGGCCAGCGTCAGCGTGTTGCTGTGGCCAGGGCTTTAGTGAACAGGCCATCGATAATACTGGCTGATGAACCTACCGGTAACCTTGATTCCCGCACTTCGGAGGAAATCATGATGCTTTTCAATGAAATCCACAACAAAGGAAACACCATCATCGTGGTTACCCATGAGGAGGAAATTGCCCAGTTTGCCCACAGGATAGTCCGCCTGCGAGATGGTTTGGTTGAATCGGACAAAAAAAACGAACATATCCGCCTGCCCCAGCTTGCATGACCCGGGAACCTGAAAAAAATAAAAGAAGTTGACACATAGAATTTATACAAAAACCGGTGATCAGGGTGAAACTTCTTTATTGGGAGGGGTACGGGTACCCAAGAATCATATCCGCATCGAAGCATACGGAACGGTTGATGAATTAAATGCATTTATCGGGTTGATCCGTGACCAGGCCATACCACTGGACGAACAGGAGTTTTTACTGGAGATCCAGGACAGGCTTTTTACGATCGGGTCGCTGCTCGCCTCTGCACCGGATACAAAGGCGAAAATTCCCGAATTAACACCAGGTGACGTGAGCCGGCTGGAAAGGGAAATGGATAAAATGGATGAAGAACTGACCCCGTTGAAAAATTTTATTCTGCCTGGTGGTCACCCGGTGGTGTCTTATTGTCATATTGCCCGTTGCGTATGCCGGCGAGCCGAACGCACCATTGTGGCTCTTTCCATGCAAGAAGCTGTTAATGAGCTAATTATCATATATATAAACAGACTTTCCGATTATCTTTTTATGTTATCCCGTTGGACATCGCGTTTTTTTTCCGTGCCGGAAACCCCATGGAAACCGCAGTTGAGGTAGAAAAATAAAAAAAGTTTGCATTTGTTTTTTGTATATTTTTTTTTATACTTTTGCACGCTTTTTGAAACCACAAAAACTGTTTTCCGTATTTAACAGATAACTCAAAATCTATATTGCATGTATTGGACACTCGAATTGGCGCAACATCTCGAAGATGCCCCTTGGCCGGCAACAAAAGATGAACTTATTGATTATGGTATTCGTTCAGGCGCACCTCTGGAGGTAATTGAAAACCTGCAGGAGTTGGAGGATGAGGGAGAGCCGTATGAAAACATCGAGGAAATTTGGCCCGACTATCCAACTAAAGATGATTTCTTTTTTAACGAAGATGAATATTAAAATCGCTTTAAGCCGTTTAAGGGCCTGTTTCAAATGAAACAGGCCTTTTTTTATTCAAGTACAGGCGAAAACATATCTTTGCTGCATTGGGAATGAAAAAAAAATTTGTCACCAACCTCGCTTTTTTATTGGCATTGAATCTTTTAATCAAGCCCTTCTGGATATTTGGAATTGACAGGTCAGTACAGAATGCAGTGGGGGCTTCCGAGTATGGAATGTATTATGTGCTGTTTAATTTTTCCTTCCTGCTTAATATTCTCCTTGATTTCGGAATCACCAATTTTAATAACCGGAATATTGCACAGAACCAGCAGTTGGTTACCAAGCACCTATCGGGCATCATCCTGCTTCGCCTGTTACTGGCAGTTGTCTATATAGGCATCAGTTTATTTTTTGCCTGGATGCTCGGCTATCCGGTCCAAACCTTCAGTATGCTGATTCTGCTGCTTTTCAACCAGGTCCTGATTTCATTTATCCTGTACCTGCGTTCCAACCTGGCAGGGCTTCATCACTTTAAAACCGACAGCTTTATTTCCATACTGGATAAACTGGTAATGATTATTGTTTGCGGTTTCCTGCTCTGGTATCCTTCATTCGCCGGTGCTTTCAGGATGGAGTGGTTTATCTGGGCGCAGACAGCATCTTATTTATTAAGCGCCGGCATGGCTTTTTTCTTCCTGGTGGGAAAATCCCGATTGAAAAAGCTTTCCTGGTCACCGGCATTTTTCATGATGATACTCAAGCAAAGTTACCCCTATGCCATTCTCATTTTGTTGATGACTTTTTCCTACCGCATTGACGCAGTCATGCTGGAACGAATGCTGCCCGATGGCTTCCTGCAGGCTGGAATTTATGCACAGGCGTACCGGTTGCTGGATGCGGCAGCCATGATAGCTTATCTTTTTGCCGGGTTGCTGTTGCCCATGTTTTCCAGGATGCTCAAACTGAATGAAAAGGTGGAGGAATTGACCAAACTTTCCTTTTCGCTCATCATCGTTCCGGCCATCCTGGCGGCCGGAGGATGTTATTTTTTTAAGCAGCCCTTGATGGAATTGTTGTATCATGCTCATGCCAGGGAATCAGCACAGGTACTGGGCATCCTGATGATCTGTTTTATTGCCCTGTCATCTTCCTATATCTTTGGCACCCTCCTGACGGCCGGTGGAAACCTCAAATACCTGAACTATACCGCCCTTGGAAGTTTGATTTTAAACATTGTACTGAACCTGTTGCTGATCCCGGCTTATGAAATAATGGGCGCGGCCATAGCCTGTCTTTGTACGCAATTCGCTTCTACGATCTGCCAGGTTTTGATTGCCAGGAAGGTTTTTGGGTTTTCGATCAATATTGCCTATTTGGTCAAACTGGCAGGCTTTGCCATTACAACCTGCCTGCTATTCAGCGTTTCAGTCTGGAGCGGTTTGCCCTGGTTGCTGGCCCTGGCCGGCGCTATTTTACTGGGTTTTGGAATGGCCTTTGCCTGGAGAATTTTCCGTTGGAAAGACGTGGTCATGCTCTCTTTTAAGGACATGTAAATGTTTTCGCAGGTCCGGAAGGAAGGCCTGCCGGTAATTCAGTCCATCTGACGTTTTTTATTAATTTTGCCACCCTATAAATTAACGGGTATGAAACAAACGGAACCAAAGTCATTAAACCTGGATACCATCGGACTGATAAAAATTGCCATGAAATGGAAAAAGCACCTGCTGGTCATTTTCATCGGTTCAGTCATGGCCTCCTTTGTTTTTACCTTGCCTTTTTTTATTCCAGAAAAGTTTAAATCCACCGCGGTCCTGTATCCCTCCAACCTGGTGATTTATTCCACCGAAAGTCCAACCGAACAGATGTTGCAGCAGCTGGCTTCGGAAGCTATCCGTTTACGCATCATCAATACCTTTAACCTTTATCATCATTACGATATTGACACGACCAAAGCTTTTCCGGTTACCAGGATGTTTAACGCCTATGACGGAAATATTAAATTTAATAAGACTCAGTTTGAATCCGTTGAGATTGAGGTCTGGGACACCGACCCGTTAATGGCTTCAGCCATTTGTGATTCGTTGATATCATTCGTGAATCAGAACATTATCAAACTTCAGCGTATTAAAGCCGCTGAAGTGGTGCTGATCAATAAAAAGTTATATGAAAATTTAAAAACGGAAATCGACAGCATGGAAGCAGCCCTCACCAGTATCCGCAGGGATTATGGCATACTCGATTACCGTTACCAAAGCAGGGAGTTATCAAAGGTTTATTACCAGAGCGGATCTTCATCAAACCATTTAAAAATTCAAAAGGAAATCAGCAACCTGCAGGAAAAGGGAGGGGATTTTAACAGTCTGACTGAAAACCTTACCGGGGCCAGGAAATCACTGGTTCTTTTAAAAACGCGCTACGAGAAGGCCAGAAGCGATCTGAGCAAGGAACTCACGTATTGTAACGTGGTGACAGCACCTATGCCGGCGGAAAAAAAGGCTTACCCGAAACGGTCCCTCATCATAGTTTTATTTACCGTTTCAGTAACCGTCCTTTCCCTGCTCATTATCCTGATGATAGAGAAATACAACAGGGACATTAAACCGGCACTTCAAACAGACTGATATTTAGTTGATCGCTATTCCTCAGATACGATTTCTTTATGGCATGGTGCTGGGCTATGTCATACTCGCATTATATTTTATTGCGGGAGGTTTTGAATGGGTGATGCTCTTTCCCCTCCTGCTGTTGGTGCTGATGATGGCCTTTTTCAGGCTTCATCATTTGCTGCTCCTGACCGTTTTTATAACTCCGTTATCACTGAACCTGAGTGAAACACCACTGGGCTTCGGTATCAGTCTTCCGGCCGAACCGCTTATTTTCGGCCTGATGCTGATTACTTTTTTAAAGATCGTGATGGAAGGAGGATTGGATAAAAAAATTCTTTACCACCCCATCAGCCTGTTTATCCTGCTTCACCTCCTGTGGTTTGTTTTGACCACGATCACCAGTTCCATGCTGCTTGTTTCCATCAAATACTCCCTGGCCCGTATCTGGTTTGTGACCGTGTTTTATTACCTGGCTTCCCAGCTGTTCAGGGATTATAAAAATATCGGCAGGTTTATCTGGTGTTACACCATTCCCCTGCTGATTGTCATCATTTATACCACGCTGAGGCATGCCGCAGCCGGATTTACGGAGGAAGCAGCACATATTTCCATGACCCCTTTTTATAATGACCATACCGCCTATGCCGCTGCACTGACGCTGCTTTTACCCGTCCTGATCAGTACGGTATTTATACCCGGCCGTACCGTAGCAGGACGGATTTTTTCCATACTGACCACGCTGTTGTTTTTGGGAGCGATAATTCTTTCATACACCCGTGCTGCCTGGGTTGGCCTGGCCATAGCCTGCCTGGCTTTCTTCACACTCATTTTCCGGATAAACTACAAGGTGGTGGTTGGCGTCATGTTCGTCTTTTGTGCCCTGATACTGGTAAAATGGACAGAAATCATTATCAAACTGGAAGGCAACAGGAAGCAGTCATCAACCGAGTATGCCTCACATCTTCAGTCCATATCCAATATTTCAACCGATGCGTCCAATGTGGAACGGATCAACCGATGGTCTTCGGCATTCCGGATGTTCAGGGAAAAACCATTGGTCGGTTGGGGACCAGGAACCTATCAGTTCAAATACGCACCATTTCAACAATACGATGAAAAAACGGTAATCAGTACAAATGCGGGTAACAGGGGAAATGCCCACAGCGAATATATTGGTCCTTTGGCTGAACAAGGTTTTCCCGGCACCTTGTTTTTTTTGCTGCTGATTGTTTCTGTCATGCTGACGGCCTCCAGGATAATCAGGAAATCCCGCCGCAGGAATTTTAAAATACTGGCGGGAGGCCTTCTTCTGGGATTGATAACGTATTGGGTTCACGGTTTCCTGAATTATTTCCTCGACACCGACAAGGCTTCCGTACCCTTCTGGGGCTTTATTGCTGCCATTACAGCGCTGGATGCTTATGACCGGGAACAGGATGGAAAACCAGGATTACCGGGCACCAACTGATTTGCAGCTCAGCATGGTAATGTCATCGGTGAATTGATTGGCACCTTTAAACTTGTAAAATGCATCCATAAAAATCAGGTGAAGATCGTTCATAGTGAATGTGTCACTATGGTTATTCAGGATTTCCTGGATTTTTTCCACACCAAAAAAATTCCCGTCCATATCTTCAAGATCAGTGATCCCGTCTGTATAACAAAATAAGATAGAATCTTCAGGAAAGGGAATCATACCCTCCGTTAAAAAAGGAAGTTCGTCAAACATGCCCAGACCCGTTGTTCCCGATTCAAGAAAGCTATAGCGTTTACCTTCTTTCAGCATGGGTGGATTATGACCCGCATTGATGTAACGTATTGTTTTATCCCTTGTGTTGATATGTGCGATGAAGAAAGTGATAAACTTTTCTCCTTTAGCGCTTTTATTCACACAGTTATTTAATTCGTGAACGAGTTCAGTCAGGGATGGCCTGAACCGGACCAGGGCATGAAGGTTGGCCTGGAAATTAGACATCAGTAATGCAGCTGAAATACCCTTGCCTGAAATATCAGCCATACATAAATAGGCTTCTTCTGCATTGATGGGAATATAATCATAATAATCCCCGCCTACCTGCTGATGTGGCAGGTATGTGGCAGCCATTTCAAAAATCCCGTTGCTGGGCAATTGCTGGGGAAACAACATGGACTGCATTTTGGCAGCCAGTTCAAGTTCCTTTTCGATGGCAGCACGCTGTATCTCCTCGCGGCTCAGTCGTTTATTTTCTATGGCTACCACGATGATGTTGGTGATCGTATGTATGAAAGGAAAGATTTCCTTGGGCTTATCGGCAATACTGCTTTCCAGGTCACCTATCAGCGCATAAGCCAGCAGCTTTTCATTATGATAGACCGGTATGATGGTATCGAAATCATCGAAACAGGAATCCGGCAGGCTGTTGTCCTGGCTGGTATAACCTGAAAACATTTCTTCCATATCCAGGTTATCCGTGTCGATGTGACAGCCATACTCCAGGGTCTTGTGCCAGGCAGTATCCTTGACGAAGAGAAGGGCTTTCCCGACCCGAAGGTGATCCCTTAAAACGACCTGATAAATTTCAAACAGCTGCTGGGCTGGCAAATCATAATTAATGGCTTTGGTAATCTGCAACAACCAGTGAAGCTGGAGTTTTTTTATCTGCAGTTCATGCAACAGCCTGTTTCCATTTTCGGTTATGCCTGAACCGATGGCTTCGTTTTCTTTCATGGCAGTCGCAATGAAGTTGATTAATCGGAATGCCTAAAGATAGGTTTTTTCAAACCGGAAAATGAATATAATTATCAACTTTCTTTCACCTCAGTTTTTCGAATACTTCCGGCAGTTTTTTTAAAAGGGCTATTTCCCGCATTTTGTCACGGGCATCCCGTACAGGGCTTCCGAAGTAGGTTTTGTTTCCTTCCAGTGATTTACCAACACCGGACTGTCCCAGTACTACCGCGCCCGCTCCTATAGTCAGGTCCTTTTGGACACCAACCTGGCCCCATAAAATCACATTATCCTCAATGGTCACCACGCCTGCAATCCCGACTTGTGCAGCAAAAAGGCAACAAGTGCCGATCACCGTATCATGGCCCACATGTACGTGGTTGTCAAGTTTGGTTCCCCGCCCGATAATGGTATCACCCGAAACGCCTTTGTCAATGGTAGAGCAGGCCCCGATTTCAACCTGGTCGTGAATAATCACGCGGCCACAGGACAACATTTTATCATATCCCTCCGGCCTTCTTTTAAAATAAAAGGCATCAGCGCCTAAAACCGCACCGGAATGGATTATCACATCATTGCCAATTTCGGTATAATCATAAATGCTGGCATTCGCATGAATAATGCAGTTGGACCCTATTTTGACATGGTTTCCGATAAATGCACCAGGTTGAATAACCGTGTCAGGACCGATTTCGGCTGTGGGACTGATAGCTGCAGAGGCCGGAATGAACGGCCGGAAATGTCTGACCAGCTTGACATAGTCTCGAAACGGATCATCAGAAAGCAGCAAGGATTTACCCGTTGGTGGTTCCAGCTCCTTGTTGATGATAATAAACGTTGCAGCGGATTGCAGGGCCTTATCGTAATACTTCGGATGATCGACAAAGGTGATGTCTCCCGGTTCAACTTTGTGAATTTCATTAATGCCGGAAACCTGAGTGTCTCCACGGCTGATTATTTTGGATTGAATGATGGAGGCTATTTTCTCCAGGGTTTGGACGGTAATGAATTTCATAACTATTTTTAAATCAAAGCAAAAATAGACAATTTCCGGGAGTGAGCACCTTTTTAAAGCTCCTGCAAAGTGTTTTTACCGGCCCGGGATGGGTTCCGGTTCCGGGCAAGTACCATTTGCTTATTCAATTCGACTTGACTTTTACAAGGACAAAGTCCAAAGTGAAAGTCGTAGTCGAATGAATCCCG
>CAYWHE010000047.1:0-21672 GCA_964458125.1 uncultured Flavobacteriaceae bacterium
CAAAAGGATAGCCGTTAAAATCAGCGCACCAAAAATACTGCGTTTCAGCCAGCCAAAAGCACGCTGGTTAAACACCAGAATACGGCTTAATTTTAACAATTTGTAGTTTTCGAGGGCAGTGGCTACGTTTCTCGTTTTCATGGGTTAATTGTTGATTAGTTTTATCGGGCAAACGAGAGAAAGGGGTGATTTTTAATCAATGTAAGGCAAACTTAGTAAAAAGTTGGGTAAACTGCAATTTTTACTAAAAAAAAGTTGTTAACAATTGATTTTGAGGCATTTTATTTTTTGCTGTCATTTAAAAGGAATGTTCTGCCCGGAACCCGATAAAGGACGGAAAACCCGGGCAAATATATCTGCCTGAATCAGTCAAACCGGTTGAATGATAAATTCCGGATTTTTTCCGGATATCCGGTTTTATGATCCGCTGGTACGAATATCATTTATGAAAACGAATGACAGGAGGCAGCTAAATTCAACAGGTCGGACCGGTTCCAGGTCCTGTTGAAGGAAAATATGATCACGGGCTTTTCAGATGAACGATACTTGGTATGTTTGCAAAAAAAACAATGCGAAAAAAGATAGTTGCCGGAAATTGGAAAATGAACCTGCTTGCTGAAGAGGCCGGGCAATTAACGGCTGATGTCAAAAAACTGATCGGAGAGGAAGTCAGAACATCTGTTTTAGTAATTCTGATACCACCATTTGTACATCTGCCTGCCGTTGAAAGACGGGTCAGGGAAGATGACGGGGCTAAGATTTTCACAGGTGCACAAAATTGTTCCGAACATGTAGCCGGTGCTTATACCGGGGAAATTTCCGCAGCCATGCTGCAAAATATGGGAGCGGGTTATGTACTGGCCGGGCATTCTGAACGGAGAAACTACTTTCACGAAACCAACAGACAACTGGCGCAAAAAGTAAATCGCATCCTGGAAAACAACATGCAGCCCGTTTTTTGCTGCGGGGAAACCAAAGAGGAACGGGAAACGGGCCGGCATTTCAGCGTGATCAGCCAACAAGTGGAGGAAGGTCTGTTTCATCTTTCGGCCCCTGAAGCCGGAAAAATCATCCTGGCCTATGAACCTGTCTGGGCCATCGGCACCGGATTAACCGCAACCGCATCACAAGCACAGGAGATGCATGCTTTCATCCGGGAGCTGCTTCGTCAAAAATACGGAATCCTTGCTGATGAAGTCAGTATTCTTTATGGAGGCAGCTGCAATGAGCAAAATGCTGCCGAACTGTTCTCCCAACCCGATATTGACGGGGGTCTTATCGGTGGCGCATCGCTGAAAGCGAGGAGCTTTGTCAATATTGTCAAATGCATGTCCTGAGAAATTTCGGTCAGTTGGTCATGCGGCAAAGGGCAGGATTATTTTTTTTCAGGTTACTTCCGCTCCTGGTTGCGTTGCTGCCGGCACTGAATATATCATCGGCAAAGGCCCAGCAGGGACCGGATTTCTATGAGGCGGAAGCACATGTGGGATACATCGTAAAAAACTATCCCGTCTATCCCGATCTGCCGGGACCTGTTTATATGGGCAGTTTGCATATCGGCAAAAGGCTTTCCGGAAACCGGATCTGGCACCGGTATTACCGCTACCCTTTTCTGGGTGCGGAACTGATCATGGCTGCCCTGCCCAATCGCAAGGTGCTTGGGAACATCATCGGCCTGGCGCCTGAAATGTTTTTCATGCAGCAGCTGAGCAACCGGGTGTACGTCGGAGAGAATTTAGCCATGGGTCTGGGCTGGTACAGCAGACCCTACGACAAAAACGACAACCCGTCGAACACCCTTGTGGGCAGCCGGCTCACGGCATTTCCGCATGCGGGTATCGGTGTGGAATATTACATCACACCCTACTGGTCTGTCTGGCTGAGGGCATCGGTACATCATGGCTCCAATTGTCATTACCAGCTTCCCAACCTCGGTGTGAATGTTCCTTCCGCTTCCATTGCCGTCCGGTACCATCCCCATCCTGCACTTATCGCCAGCAGGGACCAGACACCCTTTGAAACGGATAAAAAAGTGCATTTTAATATTCGTTTAGGGGTTGGCGTTAATGAACGCGGAAAATCAACGGGCCCCACCGGTGGACCCAAGCACATGATTTACCTCACGCAGTTTTACCTGACACGCAATTTCGCCCCGGTGAATAAGGTCCAGGCCGGTTTTGAATTTGGATTTAATTCCGGCGTACACGATACTATCCATCATGGCGGATTCTTCCGGGATAAACAAACCCTGCGGTCTTCCTCGGCTGTTTTTTTCCTGGGGCATGAATTTTTAATGGGTCATGCAAGCTTGTCCGTCCAGGGAGGCATCTTTATCTACAATCCCTATTACCGGGAACTGGCCCGAAGGGAGAAAGTCAGGGATGTGAAGGAGCAGCTGAAAACCCTCTTCATTGCCAGACTGGGCTTCCAGTACTATTTTAAGGATATCGTACTGGTTCACAAAAACCAGCTCTATGCCGGCATTTATGTCAAGACTAATTTCGGGCAGGCCGATTTCCTTGACCTGGGTCTGGGGTATACCTTTTAAATGGAAGGTTAATGGTTGAATGTTGATTTTTTTTTATCTTTATGAAATCCAAATTCCATCGTCATGAAATACCTGACATCTTATTTCCTTTTCCTGTTGTCATTTTATCCAGCCTGCGTTATTTCCCAGGCAGCAGTAATCCGCAGCGAATCCTTTGACGGAACATTTTATCCGCCCCTCGGCTGGTCAGCGGGAAAATTGATCGGTTTTGATCTGAATAATTACACCCAGCGGGTGACGGTGGGCAGCGCTCCTGTCTGCTCACCACATTCCGGGACCGGAATGGTACGATACCGTTCCGGCAGTATGTTCAATTCCGGGGAACAGTCCTTCCTGGCCAGCCCCCGTTTCGACCTGACCAATAACACCGGAACGGCCGAGGTAAGTTTCTGGATGTACAAGGATACCTGGAACAGCATCAGGGACAGCGTTACCCTGTACGTCAATGACTCAGCTGCCGCAAATTCCAGTAAGGGCAGCATGTCGAAAGTAATCGGACCCGTTGCACGTGACACCACGGGCTTTAACGGATGGAGAAAATACTCCGCAATCATTCCGGCGGGTTACCAGACCTCATCCGTTTATATGGTTTTTGTATTCACTAACAGGGAAACGTCAGGTATTGGAGCGAATATTTACATAGACGATTTTTCGGTTCAGACATTTCCTAAACCATCCGTACTCCTCAGCAGTGAATTGTTTTACCAGGAAACCCTGCCGGTCGGAAAGGGACAATCGGACCAGGTAATTATAGGCCTGAAGGTGACGGTTGACGGAGCCGGGGACTCGCTGCGTGTTGACTCCATTGTTACAAATGGCACCGGGAGTTCCAATGTTTCCATGGATATCGTCGCCGTATCAGCCAAATTATGGTACACCAAAGGTACACCCTATTTCACCACCAATGCATCAAACCAGTTTGGTATTGGACAAACGCCAACCTACTTCCGCGATAAGTTTACGAATGCGAATTTTTTCCTGGAAAACGGCGACAATTATTTTTGGCTGAGTTACAGCATTACACCCGGCGCCGTGAATGGCAACCTGGTGGATGCCGAGTTTAACGGTATTTATTACCGGAAGGTATCCTATGGCGGACCCGATATTTCCCTGCCGCCGCTGGTTATTTCCTTACCCGGGGGACGGCCCATAGGAGCCTTGTTGTGCAATGGCGTCCTGCCTTCTTACGTGAACGGAACATCGGCAAACAATTATACGAGCAATGATTACATAAACCGTGTTTACCTGAAGGGGGCGAATGCTTTCAGTTCCTCTTATCCCTATATTGATAATAACATAAACGACCAGGGGCCGCCGGTCGCACCCTGGAACAGCGGTCCGGCGCCGTTCACCGCGCATCCGCCGGATTACCAGCTTTTCCCTTCCAGTCCTTCCCTGTTGCATCCGAATATTTCAGCCGTCCTGACCCAGGGAGTCGTTTATACTATGCCCTCCCTGGTTGCCGGAAATCCCATTGGTTCAGGGCTGGCGCTGCAATGCGGAAGTTACTCCTCATCCAATTACCTGGCGGCCTGGGTTGACTTTAACCGGGACGGGGACCTGCTGGATCCCGGAGAAAAAATTCACCAGAGCGGCCCCATGAACGCGCTGACCTGGACCTTTGCCCCGGTCCTGGTTCCGGCGGCAATGGGCAGCTCCACAGCCAATGCGGGCACGGCAGCACCTTTTTCAGGCATCGTGTTCGGGAATACGGTGATGCGTATCCGGGAAGTATTTGCAAACTCCAGCATCGATCCATGCGTGACCGGTTATAACTACGGCGAAACGGAAGATTACATCGTCAGCCTGATACCGGCCTGCACGTCAGGAGTCAAATACTGGCTAGGCTTCACCGATGACTGGAATTACCCGCCTAACTGGTGTAACGGAATGCCCGGACCCGGGGATGTGGCCGTCATTGATAAAAATCTGGCCGGCACCTCTGCGTATATAAACCCCGTTATACATGCGGGAACTGCCGCTTCGGTTAAAACCTTGCGGCTCGGGGACCTCGATTCCCTCCTGGTGGATGCCCCATCCGGTGCCTCCCTGACTATTGCCGACAGTCTGGCTGTTGCATACAACCAGCCGGCCGGAAGCGCAACGGGTTTATTTAAAATCAACAGCCTGAAAGCGGATACCATCCAGCTCAGTAACGGTAATCTTGGGTTTAACATCACTCCGTTTATGTCCGTACGGAAAAATCAACGGATGCAGCTTATTTATACCCCTGCCGACCTGATCACAAAAGGTGTTCAGGCAGGCGATCAGATTGACTCCCTCTTTTTCCGGATCCGGTCAAGGGCAACCACACCGGCATTTGCAGGCGTTTACAATAAATTCTTCATCACCTGGGCCAGGGTCACACCTGGCTTTTCACAATGGCCATCCATACCAGCGTCCCTGGCCTCGGCAGGACCCTATACGGTACTTCGTGATTCTTCCCTGGCATTGGATATGAATTCATCCGTTTCCCTTGGCGGTTTGGGCGGAGGAACCAATGTTGGCATCCTGAAGGTGCATTTGCCCAACCCGCTGGTTTGGAACGGCACGGATACAATCGTATTAAATATCAGTTACAACAACTCGCTGGTGTCCTTAACCGGCGTGACCACGAATGACCTGGTTTTCCAAACCCAAACGACCGGAAATAACCGGACCATGTGGATCAACAATTCAACCACCAACAGCGGAGGCACCCGTAACTGGCCGCTCGCTGCAGGCGATGCTGCATTTACAAGCCAGTACAGACCCAACGTCACGTTTCATTACGTCCGGAATTATTCCAAATTTCCCATCGCCATTACAGGAAACGGTAGCGCAACCGCCGGAATCTGGGTGAACAACGGTAATTTCAACCCGGGCTACAGCAACGTGACTTTTTCCAATAGCAACCAGAATCAGTACATTGCCGGGGCAAAGGTGACTACGTTTAATGAAGTCACCATCAATAAGCAGGCTACTGCCGGAAATGAAATCCTGCTGCTTGAAACGGATGCCAAAATAGACTCATCCCTGGTCATTCAAAAGGGAAAACTCAGGCTGAATCATCATAACCTCGTGTTGAATTCTTCCAAGCCGTCGGCCATTATCAGGAATGCAGGCGGCATCATCAGTGAAAATTCCCAGGCTTCCTACGGGTTTATCAAATGGAAAATCAACAACAATACCGCCGACCATATTTTTCCGTTTATTACGGCAGCCTCGGAATATATTCCATTTACGTATAAAGTCAACTCCGGAAATGTGGGCACCGTTTCCATCGCAACGTATCATGCCAATGCCAGTGTTCAGCCTTATCCGGCCGGGGTCAACCATGTCAATGATTCCCTGGGCAACAACAATTCGGCCTATACCGTGAAACGGTTCTGGATCATCAATAAATCCGGTGCAGGGGGGATTGCAAACCTGAAGTTCAGCTATAAAAACAATGAAGCCACAGCGCCCATTGTGAAAAACAACCTGAAACCGAACCGGTATGATTACGGAACCGATTTATGGGAACGCTTTTCTCTTCCCGTCACCTGCCAGGTCGGGGGAAGCATCAGCACCGTCAAGATACAAAATGTAGCAGGAGGCAGCCTCGCGAATGCTGCCTGGGCGCTGAGCGATGCCGGCAGTCCGCTCCGGGAGATGCCGGAAGGACAACCTTTTGCAGCGGTATTTCCCAATCCGTTTGTTGAGTCGTTTACCGTCGGCTGGGAGGATCATGAAGATTTTACGGTTGAACTTTATGACACCTCCGGAAGATTGCAGTGGACCAGGAAAGTCAGAAACGGGGAAGAAATTTCCGGAACGGGCGATTTGGCTCCCGGTATTTACTTCGTCCGCTTCCAGGATGACCGGAACGTGAAGACCTTCCGGATGGTAAAACCGGAATGAACCCGGAACATCAGACTTGACCTGTTTGGAAAAATAAATGAAGGGATTTACTCGGTTATTGCCGCACAATCCTAATTTTGCGGCAAAAGAATCCGCTGTATGCTTTCCAAAAAAGCGAAATATGCCCTCAAGGCCCTGGAATACCTTGCCCGGGAATCCGACAAGGCCCCTTTGCTTATTGCTGAAATTGCAGAGCATCAGCACATCCCCAAAAAATTCCTGGAAGTCATTCTGCTTGAATTAAGACGGGACGGCATCCTGCAAAGCAAAATGGGCAAAAATGGAGGTTATTATTTGCTGAGGCCGCCCCGCGAAGTCAATATTGGCCATGTCATTCGCCTGTTTGACGGCCCTATTGCGCTTCTGCCCTGCGTTTCTTTTAAGTATTATGAGCCTTGTGATGAATGTGAAAATGAAGCCACGTGCGGCCTGCGTGATGTAATGGGAGAACTGCGGGAGGCCACCAACCGCATCCTGGACAAGGTCAGCCTGGCTGATATCCTGAAACGGGAGCAGAAACTAAAAAAATCCCTGAAAAAATAAATTTGACCTGAAGCCCGGTGGTTTGTATATTTGTAAAAATCTATTAAATCAATAGATTATATATATAATATAGATTTAATTTTAAAACCTTCCGCCTTCCGGAAAGCAATAATATCTTCAGCATTCACCGGAACCGGATGCTCAACAAGATGAATTTTAAAAAGGAACAAAACGACCGGCCGGCTATAGCCATAATCGGGGGAGGCTTTTGCGGCACGGCTGCCTGCATTCAGTTTATCCGGCAGGGCACAACACCGCTGATGATAAAATGGATCCAGGACGGAAGACAGCCGGGAAGGGGGATTGCGTACAGTTCAAGTAATTCAAATCACCTGCTGAATGTAGCGGCAGGCCGCATGAGTCTGCTCCCGGATGAGCCGGATCATTTTTGCAACTGGCTTTTAAACCGGCGGGAATACCATGAGTTTCATATCCCCGAATTGCCAGCTTGCTTCATTCCCCGGGTGGTATACGGACATTACCTGGAAGATACGCTTCAGCAATATCTGAAGGATGATAAATCAACTGTTCAGGTCGAATGCATTTTAAGTGAAGCATTGGATATAGACTTTCACCAGGATCATGCACGTATCACCCTGAGACAGGGAGAACCTGTTGAAGCCGGCAGCGTCATCCTTGCAACGGGAAATGAGCCTCCTGCCGATCCCGGCATTCAAAACAAGACTTTTTATGACCGTAATTCCGCGTATTTCCGCAATCCATGGACGGTCGATTCAGTTGCCCATGCGGAAAAACTTCAACAGGTACTGATCATTGGCACGGAATTAACGATGGTGGATACGGTTTGCAGCCTGATGGAAAACGGGTTTACCGGGAAAATAACGGCTGTTTCCACGAGAGGGTTCGAGCCTCTTTCCCATAAAAGAACCGTACCCTATACGGCCATCCTGGAAGAGGTGAAGCCCGGAATGCCGCTGAATGAAATTTATTCTATATTTAAAAGGCACATACGGGCAGTTCTGGCATCAGGAATCACGGGGGAAGTGGTGGTGGATGTCATCCGCCCGCTGACCCAGGAGATCTGGTACAACCTTTCCCTGCAGGAAAAGAGAAGGTTCATGCATCATCTTCGTCATCTTTGGGGCGTGGCGCGGCACCGGTTACCATCCGGGATACACATGAAAATCACCGGCTGGAAAAATGAAGGGGGCTTAAGGATTATTTCGGGAAGGCTTTTGGATATGGAACAGCAGCATGGGTAAGGCATCCTGGCGATGATCAAACAGCGAAAATCGGGTAACCTGCTGACCCTGGAAACCGACAGGGTGATTAATTGTACCGGTCCACAAACCGATATCCGCAAAATGAGCCGGCCGCTGATTCAGAACCTGCTGAAAAAGGGCATGATTGCCCCGGATGAACTTTCACTGGGCATGGATGCCCGGAAGGATGGCCATCTGCTGGACGCAGCTAAAAAGGCATCCCCCTTTTTGTATACGCTGGGCAGTAATTTAAAGGGCATACTCTGGGAAAGCACCGCCGTCCCTGAACTCCGCAACCAGGCACGCGACCTGGCCAGACACCTGCTGGTTAAAATGAAGAAGCGGCAGGCGGAGCAGGTGAACGGCCGGATAAATTCAGATCCGTTTCAGTAGATTTTCCTTGTATATACTGCCGATGGGAAGTTTGGTGTTCCTGATTTCCACTTCATTTCCGGAAATGGATTTGATGGCATCGACATTGACGATATAGGATTTGTGAATGCGTATGAAATCGGCTGCCGGGAGGTTGGATTCAAAAAACTTCATGGTCAGCAGGGTGATGATGACTTTTTCCCTGGTAAAGATTTTCACATAATCTTTCATGCCTTCGATAAACTCGATTTCCGAAAATTTCACCTTCACTAATTTTTGTTCGCTTTTCACGAACATGTAATCCACGCGTGGTTTTTGGGTTGCGACCGGCACAGGTGCAGACTTGGTCCGCTCCAGGACCTTGTAAACCGCTTTCATAAAGCGTTCCATGGAGACGGGCTTCACCAGGTAATCGGTTACATCCAGTTCAAACCCCTGCAGGGCGTAATCGGGGTAAGCCGTCGTGATGATCACGGCAGGAGCGTGTTTGATGGAACGCAGGAAATCGATACCCGAAATAACGGGCATGGAAATATCCAGGAAAATCAGGTCCACCTGTTCCGTATGCAGCACTTCAAAAGCTTCCAGGGCATTGGAGCATTTGCGCAACAGGGTGAGTTCCCTGATGCCGGCCATGTAGCGTTCTATAACTTCCTGGGCCAGGGGTTCGTCATCTACGATGATGCACTTCAGCGGATTCATCAGGTTATTTGCAGTTGCAAATGTACATGAAAACGGTCAGGCTGATCCCCGATTTCCAGCGTGTGCTGCCCGGGATAAATGAGCGACAGCCGTTTTCGTATATTGATCAGGCCGATTCCGCTGTTTCGTTTTTCTTTTTCTTCCTCATCCTGGGATCCACGGCTGTTGGTAATATTGAAATTGAAATGGTTTTCATCCACATCCATCTCCAGGGTCACCCACCCGGAACTGAAATGCCGGTTCAGACCGTGTTTAAATGAATTTTCAATAAACTCCACCAGTAGCATGGGCGCTATCGTTTTTTCACCGGGCACTCCCCGTTGCCGGAATTCAATGGTGTAACTGTCGTTGAACCGCAGCCTTTCCAGTTCCAGGTAGTTTTTGATAAACTGGATTTCTTTTTCCAGGGGCACCTTGTCCTCATTGCATTCATAGAGCACATAACGCATCAGGTCGGACAACTTCAACACCACTTCCGATGACTGTCCGGAATTTTTCAGCGTCAGGGAATACAGGTTGTTCAGCGTATTAAAAAAGAAATGCGGATTGATCTGGGACTTGAGGGCCTTCAGTTCCAGCTGCAGTTTTTCCTTTTGCAATTTCAACAGTTCATTTTGTGTAATAAAAGCCACCAGCATGTATTTTAGCGCATAGGTCAGCACCACCACGATAAATCCTTCCAGCAGGTCATAATGTGGCTTCAGGCCTTTCAGAAAAGCATTCATATTGGCCGACAGGTTTTCAGCCGGGATTGTTTTCAGCAGGGAATAATTGCAGTAGGAATAAACGGCTATGCCAAGGGAAGTCACCAGTATATGGAGCAGATATCTTCTTCTGTTCAGCAGCAGGGGTACCAGCACATAGAGGTGCAGATACACCAGAGGTACCTGGGTCACCATCACCACTCCAGTGAAAATAAGTGCGCTTCCGGTTCCCCAGGCCTGCTGCGTATCGTAAAAACTTCTCGACAGCCAGATCAGCCAGAAAAAAATATGCAACAGGACCCTGCGCTGTTTCCGGGATGGAATGGCTTTTTCAAACCTGGCAAAAAGGGAGTCAATCATCATAAACAAAGGTAAAGAAAGTTTCACGGTATTCCTGTTGAATTAGATCAACCTGTTCCTTTTTCCGATGAAACCCTGAATAATTCCGACCAACCGGAAAATAACCGGAGACTTGAATTTTGTCTGTAATTTCGGGCATTAAGTCTAAAAAAGTTGCCTTTCGGCAAGCATTCGGTTTTCTTTGCATACGAGATAAAAATCCTTCCCATGATGTACCTGAATAAAAAGAGTTTTTCATTTATTATTTTATTGCCCCTGCTGCTGACAGGTTTTGTACTTCTTCCAACGGGCAATAAGCCGGTTGGTGTGGATACCTCCTCCATGGAGAAGAATATTAAGGCAGCGGATGATTTCTACCGTTTCGCCAACGGCACCTGGCTGAAAAAGAATCCGGTTCCGGATTCCGAATCGGAATGGGGCGCTTTCAATGAGTTGCAGGAACAAAACAACGCCCTGCTCCGCAAAATAATTGAAGAGGCCGCGGCCTCCCCGCTGCCGGCAGGTTCCATCCGCCAGAAAGTCGGTGACTTCTATGCCATCGCCATGGATACGGCCAGGCTGGAAAGGCAGGGCCTTCGTCCGCTGGTTCCTTACATCAAGATGGTTGATTCGGTTCAGCAGACAGCTGACATCATGCGTACAGCGGCATTTTTTCATGCCAACGGCATCGCATCCCTGTTTGGATTTTACGTCACCCAGGATCAGAAAAAAAGTGATGAACATATTTGTTATTTTTTCCAGGACGGGCTCGGATTGCCGGACCGCGATTATTACCTGAAGGATGATGATGATTCCAAACGCATCCGGGAAGCTTACACGGAGCACATTGGAAAAATGTTCAGGCTGGCCGGGAAGGGAGACCTGGCCGCTGCTGCCCCCGGAATCATCATGACTCTTGAAACCGAACTGGCCACCTCCAGCATGACCCGCGTGGAATTGCGTGATGAGGAAAAGCAATATAATAAAATGACCTATGAAGAGTTGCTGGCCAGATATCCGGACATGAACTGGAACGCCTATATAGAAGGACTGGCCATCAATTCTCCCAAATCGCTGATAGTTTCACAGCCTGAATTTTTTGCCAAACTGAACAGCCTCCTGAAAAAAACGGGTGTGCAGGAATGGAGAACATACCTGCTTTGGTGTTTGATTAATGAGTCGGCGGACAAACTCAATACACCGCTTGAAAAGCAAAACTTCAGTTTTTACGGAACGGTGCTTTCCGGCGCCAAGGAAATGCGCCCGCGCTGGAAGCGAATGGTCAGCGCTACGAATGCCGGCCTGGGAGAGGCCGTGGGCCAGTTGTATGTGGAAAAAGCCTTCAGCGCCGAATCCAAAAAAAGGGTGAACGAAATGGTGGATAACCTGATGGCTGTATATAAGGACAGGATTAAAGGTCTTGACTGGATGAGTGAGCAGACCAAGGAAAAGGCCCTGGTCAAACTGGCCTCCTTCACCCGAAAACTGGGTTACCCGGATAAATGGAAGGACTATTCCCCGCTCACCGTAACCCGTGAGTCCTACCTGAAAAATTCCATGCAGGCCCGGCATTTTGCGTTTAAGCGGATGATCAATAAACTCGGCAAACCTGTGGATAAAACAGAATGGGGGATGAGTCCTCAGACCGTTAACGCCTATTACAACCCATCCAAAAATGAAATTGTATTTCCGGCCGCCATCATGCAACCTCCGTTTTTTAACGCGCAGGCTGATGATGCCGTCAATTACGGGGCTATCGGGGCCGTTATCGGTCATGAAATAACACATGGATTTGATGACCAGGGCAGCCGGTATGATGAAAACGGCAATATGCTGGACTGGTGGACAGCCGATGACCGGCAGAAGTTTGAAACCAGGACAAAAAAGCTGGTGGAACAATTCAATGGTTACCAGGCCATGGAAGACCTGAAGGTGAACGGTGAACTGACCCTGGGCGAAAATATCGCTGATCTTGGCGGATTAACGATGGCCTTTCTGGCATACCAGCGCTCGCTGGAAGGCAAGCCACGTGAAACGATTGATGGTTTTACCCCGGAACAGCGGTTTTTTATCGGCTGGGCGCAGGTGTGGAGAAACAACTACCGCCCCGAATCCCTCCGCCGGCAGGTACTCACCAACGTGCATGCCCCGGATCACTATAGGGCCATTGGCGCACCTTCCAATCTCCCGGAGTTTTATGCGGCCTTTCAGGTGAAGCCTGGAAATAAAATGTATCGTGAAGAAAATATACGCGTTAAGGTATGGTAAACTAAACTAATTCAGTCATGAGATTCAAAACCGCTTACCTGAAAATGTCTTTCCTGCTCCTGTTGTTCACGGGACTGGCCTGTTATTTTCCATCCTGCAGGCAGGAAGAAAAAAAGCAACCTATAGCAGGTACCGATTCCATCAGCACCCTGTTTGAACGGTACTTTGATGAACGCATGCAGCTCTTTCCCCTCGAAGCCACACAGAACGGGGATAACCGGTATAATGATCAGCTGCCCTGCGATATTTCGGAAGGGTACCGGCTGAAGGTCAAACTTTTTTATGAACGGTACCTGGACGAGTTGCTCAAATACGACCGAGGCAGGCTGAGTGAAAATGACCAGGTGAGTTTTGATATTTTAAAATGGGAGCTGGAAACCGACATCCGTTCCTTTCAGTTCAACGACCACCTCATACCCCTGAACCAGTTTTGGGGGTTGCCGCTGACCATGGCCCAGCTTGGTTCCGGGCAGGGTATACAGCCCTTTAAAACGGTGCGGGATTATGAAAATTTCCTGGGACGCATGACCGGATTTGCGATCTGGTGCGATACGGCCGTGAACAACATGCGCAAAGGCATGGAGCGCGGATATGTGCTTCCCAAGTCGCTTGCCAAACGCATGGTGCCGCAATTGCAGGCCATGGTCGTGAAGGATATCCGGAATTATATTTTTTACCAGCCGCTGAAAAATATGCCCGACAGTTTCAGCAATGCGGATAAAACCAGGCTCATTAACCTGTATGAAACGGCCATCAACGAAAAAATTATCCCGTCCTATACCAAGCTTCTTCATTTCATCGAAGACGAATACATGGATAAGTGCAGGAACAGCAGCGGCATTTCCGATTTGCCCGATGGAAAGGAACGGTATGCCTGGCTGACCGGCTACTGGACCACAACCGAAATGACCCCCGATGAAATATTTGATCTCGGTCAGCGGGAAGTTGCCCGTATCCGGAAGGAAATGGAAAAGGTCATGAAAGAAACCGGTTTCAGAGGCGATCTCCAGGCATTCTTCGTATATATAAACAGTGATAAGAAGTTCAGGCCCTTCAGAACAGCGGAAGAAGTGCTGACGGCCTACAGCGATGTTCAGAAAAAATTGGAACCCCGGCTCTCCGGGCTTTTTATTCATGTGCCCCGTTCCAAATTCGAGATCCGGCGGACGGAAAAATTCCGGGAGGCTTCGGCCAGCGCGGAATACAACCAGGGATCCCCGGATGGCAGCAGACCGGGGATTTTTTATGTCCCGATTCCCGACCCCGGGAAACAGAACGTGGTGGGAATGGAGTCGCTCTTCCTGCATGAAGCCATACCGGGACATCATTACCAGAATTCCCTGCAGATGGAAAATACCTCCCTGCCCATGTTTCGAAGATTTCTCTGGTACGGGGCTTACGGGGAAGGATGGGCCCTGTATACAGAATCCCTGGGCAAGGAACTGGGCTTGTATACCGATCCGTACCAGTATTTCGGAAGCCTCAGCGAAGAAATGCACAGGGCCATCCGCCTGGTCGTGGATGTGGGCATGCATGTCAGGGGATGGACGCGTGAAAAGGCCATTGCGTTTTCACTTGAAAATGAAGCCGAAAGCCGGGAAGCCGTTACGGCGGAAATTGAACGGTATATGGCCATTCCCGGGCAGGCCCTGGCCTATAAAATCGGACAGCTGAAAATAATCGGTTTGCGCAGGCAGGCGGAAAGAGAGCTCGGTTCAGCTTTCAGCACAGGCGCTTTTCACGACATGATTCTTTCCGAAGGCTGCCTGCCCTTAAAAGTTCTGGAGGAAAGAACCCAATCCTGGATTCAGAAGCAGAAGAAAGGCGTTTAACCGCCAGGGGTAATTTCCCCGCCGCCTGCCGCGGGTAATATTCTCCTGTATCCCGGCAGAACCCGAAGGACAGGCCGGCATCCCGGCAGGATAAAACCAAAATTAATAATATCTTTCCTGCGATTTTGTTGCGGAACATACAGTGACTATGAAACAGAACATACATAACTATTAACCTATATGAAAAAAGAATTGATTCGCGCCGCCTGGTTTTTCCAGGTATTCCTGCTGGTGTCAACCCTGTCCCCGGGTCAGAAAAAGGAAACACAGTCAAAGCCGGCAGCAGCCGGAAATTCCCTTGACCAGGCAACCTTTAACGCCTTAAGGTTCCGTTCGGTGGGCCCGGCCATTACTTCCGGGCGGGTGGCCGACATAGCCGTCAATCCGGCCAATCCGGCCGAATATTACGTGGCAGCGGCCTCCGGCGGAGTCTGGAAAACCAGGAATGCCGGTATCACCTACGAACCGGTATTCGACAACGAAGGATCCTATTCCATCGGATGTGTTTCCATTGATCCTTCCAACCCGAATGTGGTATGGGTGGGATCGGGTGAGAACAACAACCAGCGCAGCGTGGCTTACGGTGACGGGATTTACAAATCGGAAGACGGAGGCAAAAGCTGGAAGAACATGGGGTTAAAAAATTCGGAACACATCGGCCGCATTACCATTGATCCCCGGAACCCCGACATGGTTTATGTGGCCGCTTATGGCCCGCTCTGGAATGCCGGCGGAGACCGGGGCATCTATAAAACCACAGACGGTGGTAAAACCTGGACCCAGGTGCTGAAAATAAGCGACAACACCGGTTGTAATGACATCCTCATGGATCCCAGGAACAGCAACGTGCTGTATGCCGCCGCACACCAGCGCCGGCGCCAGGTATACACCTATATCAGCGGAGGCCCTGAATCAGCCGTCTATAAAAGCACGGATGCGGGAGCAACCTGGTCGAAACTAAGCAACGGACTTCCCACCGCCGACATGGGCCGTATCGGGCTGGCCATTTCACCGGTGAACCCGGATTACGTATATGCCATCATCGAATCAACGGAGAAAAACGGAGGCGTGTTTCGTTCCACCGACAGGGGGGCCAGCTGGGAAAAACGTGGCGACAATGTGACGGCCGGTAATTATTACCAGGAAATATTCTGTGATCCGAAGGATGTCAATAAGGTGTACTATGTTGATTTCTGGGTGATGCAGTCCAATGACGGGGGAAAGACATTCGCTAAAATAGGTGAAAAGTTCAAGCACGTGGATAACCATGCCCTGTGGATTGACCCAGACCATACCGATCATCTGCTGGTGGGATGTGACGGCGGGCTATACGAAACACGGGATCACGGAGCCAACTGGGAATTTAAGGATAACCTCCCCGTCACGCAGTTTTATAAGGTAGCCACGGATAATGATTTTCCCTTTTACAACATCTACGGGGGTACCCAGGACAACAACAGCCTGGGAGGACCCTCACGGACCATCAGCGCCAATGGAATCACCAATTCCGATTGGTTCATCACCAATGAAGGAGACGGCTTTGAATCCCAGATTGACCAGGAAGATCCCAATACGGTTTACGCCCAGTCCCAATACGGAGGCCTGGTGCGGTATAACCGGAAGACAGGTGAAACAGTTGATATCAGGCCCATAGAAGGCGCCAATGATCCGGCCATGCGGTGGAACTGGGACAGCCCCCTGCTGATTTCATCCCATTCCCATACGCGCCTGTATTTCGGATCCAACATTTTGTTCCGGACCGATGATAAGGGAAATTCCTGGAAGGCCATCAGCGGTGACCTCAGCCGCCAGCTCGACCGAAACAGGCTTCCGCTGATGGGAAGGGTATGGAGCATGGACGCCGTAGCCAAAAACCAGTCCACCGATTTTTACGGCAACCTGGTATCCATTGCCGAAAATTTCTTCGATGAGAACACGCTGTATACCGGAACGGATGACGGGCTGATCCACGTCACCCATAACGGTGGCGGCAGTTGGGAAAAGATGGATCGGATTCCCGGTGTACCCGACCGGTCCTATGTCAACCAGATCATTGCCTCCCGCCATCACCGTTCAACCATCTTCGTCGCTTTTAACCATCACCGGTATGGTGATTTTAAGCCCTACCTGCTGAAAAGCACCGATGACGGAAAAACCTGGGTTTCCATTTCCGGGAATCTGCCCGAAAGGGGATCCGTGTATTGCATGGCCGAAGACCATAAGGATCCCAATCTGTTGTTTGCCGGAACCGAATTTGGCGTGTTTTTTACCACCGATGGCGGGCAGCAATGGACCCGGCTGAAAGGCGGACTTCCGGTGGTGGCCGTCCGGGATATGGAGATTCAGCGCAGAGAGGATGACCTGGTGCTGGGCACCTTCGGCAGGGGATTTTATATATTGGAGGATTACAGCCTGTTGCGCAACCTGAAAAAAAGCGACCTGGATAAAACAGCCCTGCTTTTTCCTGTAAAGGATGCCTGGATGTTCAACCATGCCAGGAGATGGGGACATCCCGGCAAGGCCTTCCAGGGCGAAGCGTTTTATTCCACGCCCAATCCTCCCATTGCAGCCGTATTTACGTATTACCTCAAAGAGGATATCAAAACCATAAAAGAGAAAAGGAGGGAGGCGGAAAAGGAAAAAATCAAAAAAGGTGAGGATGTATTTTATCCATCCTGGGATTCCATCCGGCTGGAAGACAACCAGCCGGCACCTTACCTGTTGCTGACCGTGAGTGATGAGGCGGGCAACAGCATACGCAGGATAAAGACCGGTGTGAAAAAGGGACTGAACAGGGTCAACTGGAATTTCCGGTATGATTCGCCGGGTCCGGTAAATTTCAACACGCCTGATCCGTCAAATCCCTATGATGTTCCGGAAGAGGGGCATCTGGTGATGCCCGGAAAATACAACGTCACCCTGTCGAAATTTGAAGATGGCCGTTTCACCGAACTGGCCGGCCCGGTCAGTTTCACCGCCAAAGCGCTGAACTGGCAGACTGCAACGGCGGTCGAGCAGGAAAAGCTGCTGGCTTTTGCCCGTAAAGTTTCTTCCATACGAAGGGCCGCCGCGGGGGCGAGTGAATTCCGGAATGAGCTGAGTGAAAAATTAAAATTCCTCCGGGCGGCCGCCCAGAACACCCCTTCCGTGCCGGCCGAGGTAACGGGAAAGTTATACGAGATTGATGGAATTCTGACGGGCATTAACAACAACCTGAACGGTGACGCCTCCCTGGCCAGGCGTGAAAAGGAAACCGTTCCTTCCATCAACGGGCGTATTGAAAGCCTTGAATATTCACTTTGGAATGCCACTGCAACACCCACCCAAACCAGCTACCAGTCTTACCAGGTGGCGGCGGGCCGGTTACCAGGGGTGTTAAAGGCCCTTAATCAGGCAGCATCCGACCTGGAAGCGATTGAAAATACCCTGGAGCAAAAGGGAGCGCCTTACACGCCCGGTCGTTTGCCGGTCTGGACGGATCAATAATAAATTCATACCAGAAGCGCTTTAATCCGGGAACCTCATGAAAGGGGTTCCCGGAATTTTTTTCAGCCGGACATTCCGGGAGGCGAGCGTGAAACGGCTGGATTAGAAATAAATGTAGGAAACTAGCAGGTAATCGAGGTAGGTTAACAGGCCTGCAGCAAGCGAGGAAAAAGAAATTAATTTCAAGGCTCTCCTCCGGTCCCGCCTGCCGTCCTGGCGGTTTTCGACATTTTCAAGCCGGCCCGGCTGACGAAAATTATAGAGGGTAAAAAAACCAAAGAGTACACAGAAACGGTAACGGATTTCAATGAAGAGCAGGATGGTAAAAAATACCGAACCGAAAAGCAGGGTAAGGATCCAGGGACGGCTGTAGCAACAGAAACTCATACAGGTCAATACCAGGCTGAAAAGGAGGGCAAATCCGAAAAGTTTTTTCCGGATGTTGATTTCCTGCATGCCGATATTGCAAATACCCGGACGGTACGATTCAGTTTCTTCCATGGCTTGTTTTAACAATTTCCGGTGGAAAAAGTTTCCACGGAATTTTTCGGACCCCTTCTGAACATAAAGGTTTCAGCAGGTTTGGCGGGGCCTGCAGGGTCCGGCACGAAATAATCCGGTGATCATGCCAGGGGCCGTTTGCCGCTGCAGCCCGGCGGTAAAAATATGAATTTTTCACTCCTGCCGGAAAGGCATCATTGGTTGCTTTTGCGTATCGTGATCTCCAGGTCATCTATCCAGATGTTTTTTTTATTCATGTTCCAGGGAAATATTTTCAACCGGGCAAAAGGCGGCAGGCCGGGGGGGAGGATGCAGGAAAAGAAAAACTGCTGCCAACGCTCCGGGCTGCTGATAAAGACGTCTGCATTACCCGCCTGCCAGAACAGGGTTTTTTCATCCCTGTCCTCCACCGTCACCACCAGCCGGGTATTTACGGGTACTTCCCGGGAGTATATCCAGCAGGAGACGGAGAGGACGCATCCTGCTTCATACCCGACGGCTGATAGGGGGGCCTTAAAAGTATTGCCGTATTCTTTTCCGCTTAAGTCGGATGAATAACTGCCTGCGTGAACGGGCTCCCGGCTCATGAAATACTGGTCGTTGGGCCAGCGGAAATGCTCAAAGTCATGGGTGGCGGAAAAAATGATTTTTTCAACCCGGGTGCTGTCCGGTTTGTTCCGGGCATACAGGGAAAGCGCTGAATTCACGTGACGGTCATGGAGGATCCGGAAAGGGTATTGCCGCCGTATGATTTCGTCCGTTTCAGGGGGTTCGTAGATATTGGACCAGGCATGGAGGAAATAGGGTGTGGTGGACCGGTCGACAATATCCCTGAGGGTTTTCAGGCTGTCGGCTTCCATGCAGCGGTATTGCGCTGCCGTTACCGGTCTTCTGAATTTTTCAAAATAGTAATCCAGGTAATAGGGGTTATAAACGTTGAAGGTGTTGGTGATGTTCCTGTCGCCGAGGCTGTTGTTCAGTTCCACGGTTCGCTCGGCCAGCTGCCTGAAAACCCCGTAATGCTGGGTACTGTAGTATTTTTTTTCCAGTACCGTACTGTATACGATCACCCCCATCAGGAGGATCAGCAGGGGAAGAAATTTTTTATCGGGTATACCAGTCGGAATAAAGGAAAATAAAAACAGGAGCAGGAAAGGAAAGGAAAACAGGAGTATCGAATACTGGAACACCGGATTTTTCCATATGGAATAATAATAGGCGATGCCGAAGGGCAGTAAAAAAAACAGCAGGCAGACGAGGTGGTACCGGCCCAGCGTCAGCGTCTTCCTGTAATAAACAAAGGATGCGATACCGGTCCCCCAGAGCAGCAGGGCGACCATCAGGGAGTCGTTGAAAACATGGAACAGGTATTTCCGGAAGGCATTTTCATCAGGCGCGCCCAGCCAGCCTTCGGGACCGCCGAGACCGCCAACGAGGAGCTGGTGTTTGTAAACGGGCCAGTGAGGCAAGGCCAGGAGAACCATGGCCACTCCGGCCAACAGGAATTGTTTCCGCCGTTCGGGTGAGACCAGGAATATGCCGGTGAAGCCCGCAATACCGGCAAACAGGAAACTGAAATAATGAATATACATGCAGGCCGCGCCGGCCACCACGAATCCCGCATAATCAGATTTTTTAACCATAGCCGCATCGATGATCCTGCCCATATGGAAAACCATCAGCAGGCAGAAAAACAGTCCCATGCTGTAGGGTCTGGCCATCTGGCTGAAATAAACGGGGTACTGCAAAACGGCCAGGCAGGCTGCGGACAGCAGGCCGGTTGGTTCGCTGAACCACCTTTTGCCAACAGCGTAAACCAGGGGGATGCTCCCGATACCGGCCAGCACAAAAGGCAGGCGGACCACGGCTTCGCTGTTTCCGAAAAGCCTCGTGAGGAACCAGAGAAAAACCTGTATTCCGGCCGGGTGCATGTCGGGCATGACGCCCAGGCGGATGAGGTCAGCGAAGCGGTCAACACGCAGCCTGGTGAGGGCGCTGAGTTCATCATTAAATAGCGACAGGGTCTGATAATTATAAAAACGCATGATGGCGCCGGCCAGCATAATGCCGGATACAAGCAGGAGTGATCTCCGGGAGCCGGATGAATGCAGCGTCATGGTTGAAAATTTGAATCAAATATATGTTTTTTGATTCAACCGGCTTTTGTGAACCGGCTGGGGTTGAAAAACCAAGGGAAGAAAGGACGGAATGTTTCCGGTTCCGTTGTGCATGATGGACCAGTTACGGAAATAATATAAAGTGTAACGGCCTTTAAAAATAACTGATTGAAAGTCTCCGTCGAGGTGAACCATACGGTGACCGCAGTATAAATCTTGTATTTATAAAAAGCCGTCAAACGGCCAAAATAAAAAAAACGCTACCTTGCATTGGCTACGGCACAGCCTGGCAACACACCATCTGGAGAAAGGCACAGATTTTAGATACAAAAAAGAATGACCCGGACCTGGCAGCCACCGGACCACGGAAATATATACCCATGTAATCGGCAAAAAAACCACAAAAGATCAGGTGTCTGTTCCGGGGTTATGGACCTCTTAAAACGAAAATAACAAAAAGGCAAATCCAATGAAAAAAACCGCTCAAAGCCTATTGTTATGCCTCATGCATTGACGACAAACAACAACTAACGAACAGACAGAATTATGCTAATATTTAAAGACACAAAATTTATTAAGTCACCGTTCGACAGTGAAGCTGAATTGGAACAAGTAATCGTTGACAATTACGAATATCTTTTCGGTCCAACATCTTTCTATTTGCCAAAAGCTAAGATTAAAACAGCAGACGGTGTAGGCACAATACCAGATGGTTTCGCAATCGACATCGGACAGAAAAAATGGTATTTAGTTGAAGCCGAATTAATGCATCATAGTGTTTGGAACCATATTGCTCCTCAGGTGACAAAACAAATCTTAGCTTCTCAACAAGCAATTACTAAGCGGACGCTTATTGACCTCGCTGTTCAACAATATCAAAACGACAATTATACTAAAGAAAAATTTGAAGATTTAAATATTGCAGCAATCAACGTTAGACAAGTTGTTGGTGACATATTGGAAACAGATCCTATCATTGGCGTTCCAATTGATGGCGTGACAAACGATCTTCGTGACTGGGCAAGGACATTAAAATATAAAGTGAAACTTTGGGTTGTAAGCAAGTTTGTAGAATTTAATAAACCGACAAACCTTGTATTTGAGTTTCCTGAAGAATTTAAACCTGAACTTGACACTGAAGAAGAAAGCAAGCCA
>CAYWHE010000048.1:0-21546 GCA_964458125.1 uncultured Flavobacteriaceae bacterium
ACACGTGCCAAATCGCATTTCGTGGCAACCGTCAGCCATGAAATACGCACCCCGTTGAATGGCCTTATCGGCATGTCGGAATTGCTCAAGACCACGCAGCTGAATGCCAAGCAGGTGGAGTATGCCAATACCATCCAGCTGAGCGGTGAAGCGCTTCTCCATATCATCAATGACATCCTTGATTATTCCAAGATTGAATCGGACATGATGGAGCTCGAGAACAAGCCCTTTGAGCTTAAGAAAGTGGTGGAAGAAACCTTTGATATGCTTTATTCCCGTTCACTGGAAAAAAACATTGAACTATTGTACAACATCGATCCCGATATCCCCCCCGTGATTACCGGTGACCGCACCCGCCTGCGCCAGATACTGGTCAACCTCGTTGGGAATGCCATTAAATTCACCAGCCAGGGATACATCACTGTCGCTGTTTCCAAAATTTATCAGCAGGACCAGTTTATCGACCTCCAGTTCTCGGTCAAAGACACTGGCATCGGCATCAGCCCCGACCAGATTGACAGGCTTTTCAAGGCATTTTCCCAGGCTGATGTATCCACGGCCCGCAAATACGGCGGCACAGGGCTCGGGCTGGTCATTTGCTCCAGGCTGGTGAACCTGATGCAGGGTAAGATATGGGTCCAGAGTAAACTGGGAGAGGGCGCAACTTTTTACTTCACCATCCGCACCACATCCGCACCTTCCCAGCCGGTGAGGTACCTGAAAAACGGTCATGCCGACCTGGCCGGCAAAAAAGTGCTTGCACTTACCTTTGAAGGCAAGCCTTCCGAACTGCTGAAGAAAAATTTCGGGGAGCTGGAAATGACTGTTACCACCGTGAGTGATGCGGACGGCATATTGCCTGTGCTGAAAGCTTCTCCTGGCGGATTCGACCTGGTGGTGATGGATGCCGGTCTCACCGGGGCGGATGCGGCAAACCTGGCGGAAAAACTGAAGACGGAAAGCGATTATCCCATACGAATACTGTTATATAATGCAGCTGTCAAGGATACCGATGACATCCATTACCATGCCCACAGTATCGATGCCCTGGTACCCAAATACAGTGGCCAGGCCAGGTTTGTCAGTGCCGTGGTGAATGCCATGGGAATCCGTGAGAACGGAACGGATTCCGGAGTGAAGCGGGGTGATGCCAAACTCGACAAGGACCTGGCTTCAAGAATTCCCGTGAAGATTCTGGTGGCCGAGGATAATATGATCAACCAGACACTTTGCAATATCATCCTGCAGCAGCTGGGCTACCAGGCCGACATGGCCGGGAACGGACTCGAGGTGCTGAGCAAAATGGAAAACAAGGAATATGACATCATATTCATGGATGTGCAGATGCCCAATATGGACGGGCTGGAAGCTACACGTGAAATAGTCAAAAGGTCGGATTCTGAAACCAGGCCCAGGATTATTGCCATGACAGCCTTTGCCCTGGAAGGTGACAAGGATAAGTGCCTGGAGGCCGGCATGAACGACTATATTTCCAAACCGATCAAGATTGAAGAAATTCAACAGATGATTGAAAAGTGGGGCAGGGATAAAAAAATCAAACCCATGAAAACAAATCAAAGCGTTCCTCCTCCGTCACCGGCGCAGACCACGGATGATCTTTTGGATCAGCAGGCCATCAGCCGGCTCAGGGACATCAACCAGAAGGTAGATTCAGGATTTCTAGCCCAGGTGATCGGCATGTTTTCCAGCCAGGCACCTGTCATGGTGGACGAAATCCTGGAATCAGAAAAAGCCGGTGACCTTACCAAAATGTGGCAGACGGCACACAAGCTGAAAGGTTCCTGCCTGAACCTGGGCGCCAAAAAACTGGCCGAAACCTGCAGGCAGATTGAGCTTAAAGGCAAGGGGAATGAACTTTCCAAAATTCCGGGCCTCACGGCAGACCTTCGCAGCCTTTACGAACTGACGGAAAGGGAACTTAAAAAACTGCTCTGATCCTGATTCATTTATTGACGGTTTCAGCCTGTCTCCTGCTGATTTCAGTGATCACGTCTTCGTAAATTTTATCCATCATCGATTCCTGGTGAAGGTAATAATCAAAACTTTCGCGGAACTGTTTTTCCGTAATACCATGTTTCGTAAAAATATACTGGTAATATTCAGGCGCTTTGCCGTCTGCTTTGTCACCATGCCCGTTTTTATAATAGATGGCTGCTTCGGTTATATGAACATCGGCCAGCACCTGTATCATTTTTTCCCGGGGGATCAGTTCTTTGGGCAGGTCCGTTGTTTCCAGCCTGCAGGAAGCCAGCAGCAACAGGATTCCCAGGCTGGCCGCCAGTCCCCGTTTCCTGGATATTACCGGAACACTCATCGGCCATCAAAGGTTAAACGTTGCCCGAATCCTGAGTCTGAAAATTCACCCTGGTTATAAACGAGCTGCCCGTTGACCAGGGTATGGGTGATGACGGAATGAAAGGTTTCTCCTTCAAAGGGCGACCAGCCGCAGGCTGCCAGGATATTGCCGGTACCAACGGTTTGGGATTGGGACAGGTCGACCAGCACGAGGTCGGCCGCATATCCTTCCCGAATATAGCCCCTGTTACGTATACGGAAACAGACGGCCGGGGCATGACACATCTTTTCCACCACCTGTTCCAGGCTGATCATTCCCTTCCTGTAAAATTCCAGCATGACCTGCAGGCTGTGTTGTATCAACGGCCCTCCGGAGGGGGATTGTGTATATGGTTTTTGTTTTTCAGTCAGCGTGTGCGGAGCATGGTCAGTGGCGATGATGTCCAGGTGGTGATCCAGCAAACCCCGGAACAGGGCATCGCGGTCGTTCCTGGTTTTTACTGCCGGGTTCCACTTGATCAGCGAACCCAGCCGGGCATAGTCCTCATCACTGAACCAGAGGTGGTGTATGCAGACTTCTGCAGTAATCTTTTTTTCCGGGAGGGGAACGGCCGGATCGAACAGGGTAATTTCCCTGGCGGTGGACACATGGAGTATGTGCAGGCGCGCCCCATGCTTTTTAGCCAGGCCTACCGCAAATGCGGAGGAACGATAGCAGGCTTCCTCATTTCGTATGACGGGGTGCAGGTGAACCGGTATGTTGTCGCCATACTGCTCTTTGTACCGGGCCAGGTTAATGCGGATGATCTGCTCATCCTCGCAATGTGTGGCAATGAGCATGGATACGCGGGAAAAAAGTCCTTCAAGTGTCTGCTCATTATCTACCAGCATGTCGCCCGTGGAGGAACCCATAAATACCTTGATTCCGCAAACGGTCTGCGGGTTTGTTTTCAGCACTTCTTCCAGGTTTTGGTTGGAAGCGCCCATAAAAAACGAATAGTTGGTGAAGGAGGTCCGTGAAGCGATCGAATATTTTTCTTCCAGTAATTCCTGTGTAAGCGTATTTGGAACCGTATTGGGCATTTCCATGAAGGAGGTTACGCCCCCGGCCGCCGCTGCCCTGGATTCGGAATGTATGTTGCCTTTATGGGTAAGTCCGGGTTCCCGGAAATGCACCTGGTCATCAATAATGCCGGGGAGGAGGTGCAGTCCCGTTGCATCGAGTTCTTCATGGTTTCCGGAAACGGAGATCTGCGGAGCGATCCGCTGAATAAAACCATCGCGGATCAGGACATCAGCGGAAAAGATTTTTCCTTCATTGACAACGGTTGCATTTCGAATAACCAGGTCCATGACGGGTAGATTATACGGGTAATTCACCTACCATGCCGGCAGGCTTTACCCAGTCATCAAATTGCTCCGCTGTAACATAACCCAGATCCACGGCGGTTTGCTTCAGCGTTTTCCCCTGCTTATGTGCGGTCTGGGCGATTTCTGCGGCTTTGTAATAGCCTATTTTCGTATTAAGTGCGGTGACCAGCATGAGGGAATTGTCCAGGTTGTTTTTGATATTGAATTCAATGGGTGCGAGACCGACAGCGCATTTATCATTAAATGAAACACATACATCTCCGATGAGCCTGGCGGAATGAAGGAAGTTATAAATCATCACGGGCTTGAACACGTTGAGTTCAAAATGCCCGGTGGCTCCGCCAATGTTTATGGCCACGTCATTTCCCATCACCTGTGCGGCAACCATGGTCATGGCTTCACACTGCGTGGGGTTCACCTTTCCCGGCATGATGGAGGAACCGGGTTCATTGTCGGGTATGAACAATTCGCCAATGCCGCAGCGGGGACCGGAGGCCAGCAGGCGAACGTCATTGGCGATTTTCATCATGGAGCAGGCCACAGTTTTCAGGGCGCCATGTGATTCCACGATGGCATCATGAGCGGCCAATGCCTCGAATTTGTTTTCTGCTGTTACAAAGGGAATTCCAGTCAGCCGGGCAATATGCCTGGCCACGTTCACCGCATAACCGGGCGGAGTGTTGATGCCGGTTCCGACGGCCGTTCCACCCAGGGCAAGTTCGGCCAGGTGAGGCAGCGTATGGTTGATGGCGCGTATGCCATGATCCAACTGGGATACATAACCCGACAGTTCCTGACCGACGGTTAGCGGGGTGGCATCCATCAGGTGGGTTCGGCCGATTTTAACTACCGTCATATATTCTTTTGATTTGGCCGCCAGCGTGTCGCGAAGTTTTACAAGCCCCGGAATAGTCAGCTCCACCAGGATCTTGTACGCGGCAATATGCATGGCTGTGGGGAAGGTGTCGTTGGAGGACTGGGATTTATTCACATCATCATTCGGATGAACGGATTTTTTTTCATCCAGCAGGCTTCCACCATTCAACACGTGAGCCCGGTAGGCCACCACTTCATTTACGTTCATGTTCGACTGGGTTCCCGAACCCGTTTGCCAGACCACCAGCGGAAACTGATCATCCAGCCTGCCGTCCAGTATTTCATCGCATACCTTTCCGATCAGGTCGCATTTCTCCTTGGAAAGCACCGCGGCGTCCAGGTTGGTGAGTGCGGCGGCTTTTTTCAGGTAAGCAAAGGCCCTGATGATTTCGAGCGGCATGCGGTTAATGTCGCGTGCAATTTTAAAATTATCAATTGAACGCTGAGTCTGGGCTCCCCAATATACGCCGGCGGGAACTTCCACCACGCCCATCGTATCCTTTTCTTTTCTGTACTCCATAATGCTGATGTAATTATTAACTTTTCTTTTTTCTTTTTGATGGTTTTAAAAATTCCACTATCCTTTCCACCGGACGGCCGATAATGGCCTTATCACCGGTTACCACGATGGGTCTCTCAATCAGGATGGGATTTTCATGCAGTATCGTCAGCCATTGCTTTTCAGAAATTTTCCTGCCTTCATATTTTTCTTTGTACAGGGATTCTTTTTTCCTGACCAGTTGTTCGGCGTTCATACCCAGCATGCGGAGGATTTCTTTCAGTTCATCAATGGAGGGAACCTCGATTAAATATTCCACTTTCTCAATTTTTTCCGTTGTATTTTCCCGGATCAGGGAAAGGGCCGTCTGGCACGTGGAACAATTGGGTTTAAAATATACTTTCAGCATCAGGTTAATTCTTGCTTCCGTATTCCATCAACCAGGCTTTCATGAAGGGTTCCAGTTCCCCGTCCATGACGGCCTGTACATTCGAAGTTTCCACTCCGGTACGTAAATCCTTGACCATTTTATAGGGATGAAATACATAGCTGCGGATCTGGGATCCCCATTCGATTTTTTTCTTTCCGGCTTCCGTAGCGGCTTTAGCTTCATTTTTCTTGCGTACTTCCAGTTCATACAACTGGGACTTCAGCATTTTCATCGCTCTTTCCCGGTTGGCATTCTGGGAACGTTCCACCTGGCAGACCACCACGATGCCGGTGGGTTTGTGGGTGAGCTGTACCTTGGTTTCCACCTTATTTACATTCTGACCGCCTGCGCCGCCGGAGCGGGAGGTCTGCATATCAACATCGGCATCCCTGATTTCAATTTGGATAGTGTCGTCCACGATGGGATAAGCGAAAACGGAAGCAAAAGAAGTATGTCTTTTGGCGTTGGCGTCAAAAGGAGAAATTCGCACCAGGCGATGCACACCGTTTTCGCTTTTCAGAAATCCGTATGCAAAGTCTCCTTCAAACTCCAATGTTGCACTTTTTATGCCTGCCCCATCTCCATCCTGCCGGTCAATCTCGGTTATTTTATAACCGCTTTTTTCACCCCACCGGATATACATGCGCATGAGCATCTCCGCCCAATCCTGGCTTTCCGTTCCTCCGGCTCCGGAGTTGATGGTTAAAACTGCTCCCAGCTGGTCCTCTTCCTGTCCCAGCATTCGCCTGAATTCAAGATCGTCCAGGATATGCAGGGTATGGTTTAGCTGATGGTCCAGTTCGGCTTCCGTAGCTTCGCCTTCCTTGTGAAAATCGGCAAGCACGTCCAGGTCCTCCTGTGCCTTTTGAAGTTTTTCAAAAAGGTCGGTCCAGTTTTTTTTCTGCTTGATGCCTTTTAATATATGCTCGGCCCGCTGGGGGTCGCTCCAAAAGTCGGGGGCATGGGTGAGGGTTTCTTCGTCTTTGATCAGGGCTAACTTATGATCGATGTCAAAGATGCCTCCTCAAAGCTTCAGCACGCTCTCTAATGTCTCTTATTTGTTCGGTATTGGTCATAGCGGGTGCGAAAATACAAAATAAATGGCATTCCACAATCCGCTCTGATGCCCATACCGGAATATATCCAAAACAGCAGGTGAATCAGGGATGATGCAACACCACAAATCTGGTGGAATACAGCATGGAACCGGTTCCTACCCGCAGGTAATAAATTCCGTTCGCCAGGTTACCCAGGTTCACGACCGTTTCTTCCTTCTCGATCGTGGCCTGGAAGACTTCCTGGCCGAGATGATCCAGGATGGTGCAAGCCATTGCCGGTTTCAGGAAATCGGGGCTGGTATACAGGTGCAACTGACCATTTACCGGATTCGGGAAAACGCTTACCGGATGTCCTGCAGATAATAAATTATCAATTCCGGTTGCGGTAAATACGGGGGAGGAGTTCTGGCATCCGTTGGAATCGCCTACGATGACAAAATAACTGCCGCCTGAACTGGTGGTATAATATGAATTCGTGGAGATAACCACGCCCGGGTTGGTGGTATTATACCAGGAGTAGGAATTGGCAGCGGAGCAATACAAGGTATCATTGCTCTGGGTGATGACCGGTTGCGGAGGCAGCTGGAACTCCGTGATAAATGCCGGTACGTGCAGGGTATCGCAACCGGCGGCATTGCATGCGATGAGCGTGACGTCAAATGTGCCGTAAGCATTGTAACAGATATTGACCGGGTTCTGAACCGTATCCGATGCCGGTGTCGCTCCGGGGAAGAGCCACTGCCAGGAGGTGGGGTTGTTGGTGGATAAATCCGTGAAGTCCAGGCATTTTTTATCGCAAAACGTGGTATCGGATGAAACAAAACTCACATTCGGCACGCTGCAAACCCCGGCAGTTATGGTGACGGAATCGGTGGCTTCACATCCGGCCTGGGAAACTGTCACGTAATACGTGCCCGGCAAGGAAGCGGAGAAAATACTGTCCGTTGAATTGTCCTGCCATAAATAGGTATCAAAGCCGGAACCGGCATTGATGACATAAGTACTTCCGCTGCAAAGCACCGTGTCGGGTCCGAGGCTGACGGCCGGGGGCGGATTGATGATGACAGGAGTAATCACGGTATCCGTATACGCAGCGTAAAATTTAAGCACCGTGACCTGGTAGGTTCCGGGGGCCGTAAAGAGGTGAGTCGGATCGGTCAGGAAGGAAGTATTATCCACTCCGGAGGCCGGATCTCCAAAATCCCATTGGGCCCCGAATAATCCGGTGGTGTTGTCGATATGAAAAAAGGTGGAATCCCCGTAACACAAACCGGTAACCGAAAAGCCCGCGTTATAAAGGCTTTGATTGAGGTTGGGCAGCCCGTAGACGCAGCTTTTGCCTTGCAGGAAAATGGCGCTGTCGACCATATTGCAGCCCGTACCTACGGTATTAGGGTCGTTGATGGCGCCCAGGTAATCGCAGGTGTTACGGGTGAAATAAATTTTACCATCGGGTGCAAGCGACAGGGATCCCATGTACACGGCATTGATCAGTGTGGGATTCAGATTAATGCGGGATGCATTGATGGTGACGGCATTGTTGGATGAAAGGTCCCACTGGTAAAGAATTGGTGCAGGGCTTGCACCTTCCACAGTTCCGTAAAGCACATTGGAATTCGGTGAAAATTCTACTCCATATGCACCGCTGCCGACGCCGCCGGAGGAAGTCAGTTGAATCGGGTTGGAAACCACCCCGGTCACCCGGTTAAAGTCGAACATCCAAAACTGGTTGCTGTTACTCATGGCCATGGCAATGCGGCTCCCGTTCGGGGAAACTTTCATATAGCCGATCACATCATTCATCTGGTTGATGACAGGTCCGACACTGCTGATCACAGGTGTGGTGTTGAATCCGGAGGCGCTCAGCGTATAGGCCTGGAAGTTATTGTTGTTGTAGTCATGCGTGATGACCCACACATCAAAACCATTGGCTTGCGTGACACCTGTTATTTTTTCGGTGGAAGGCGTGTACAACATGTTGTTTTTAACGGTTACGGCTCCCTTGCCGCCGTTCAGGCTCATGTCTATGATGTTGTACTGAAAGCCGTTGGGGGCCAGTTGGGCATCACCCGTAAAAATATAATACAGGGTTGCGGAACCGGGTTGTTTCACGACAAACGCCGACTGGGTGGTGGAACTGTTCCCGCCCAGACCGGTGCCATTCAACATGGTACTGTGGGTGTTATCCCAGATTGTCATCCCGTCGGTATAAAACAGCAGGTTTCCGGCGGCATCGGATATCGAAGATACACCTTCGAAAGCCGTCATGGCGCTGTTGAGTAAAACCACCGGGGAGCCGGAATTAAAATCAAGGCCTGCCTGGTTTCCGAAATACCAGATGTTCGCTTCCTTTTGTGCGGATACTGCCAGGGTAAACATCGTAAAAACAAGGGATAAAATCTTTTTCATAAGCGCGGGAATTAGTTGATGTTAGAATTTAGGATACATGCATGGATAAAAACAGTTTCAGTCAGTTGCCCCGTTACCCGGTCAATAGTCAGGTGTAACGGATCAGGATGGAATCAACCGATCTATTCAGTAAACAAATATAGTACTTTTTTAACTCGTACAGAATTCAGGAAATTTTTTGCCCGCCTCACTGCTTCAGCAAGGCCGTTCCCGGTCGGTTCCAGGATATAGTTCAAACGTGTGCCTGCTAATGCTGCAGGATGACCTTCCCGGTATATACAGCCTTACCGGTAATGAGGCGAAGCGTATAGAATCCGGAGCTGATATCCTGAACCTGAAAGGTAACTGCCTGCTGACATCCCCGCCAGGATTTGACAACCTGGCCGGGAGCATCGAGCAGTTCAACCCGGTTGGCTGATTTCCCGCAGGGAATGTGAATGATAACGGACAAATTGTTTCCGGCCGGGTTGGGCCATATCAGAAATCCAGTTTCTTCATCTTTGAAATCAGCAATTCCGACGGCCTCGAATACCGGGGAGGCGTTCTGGCATCCGTTGGAATCGCCAACGATGACAAAATAATTTCCGCCCGAACTGGTCGTGTAATATGAATTGGTGGAAACAACCACGCCCGGGTTGGTGGTATTATACCAGGAGTAGGAACCTGCCGGTGAACAATACAAGGTATCGTTGCTTTGGGTGATGACCGGTTGGGGAGGCAATTGGAATTCCGTAATAAATGCCGGAACGTGCAGGGTGTCGCAACCGGCAGCATTACAGGCGATAAGTGTGACATCAAAGGTTCCGTAGGCATTGTAACAGATGTTAACCGGATTCTGAACCGAATCCGATGCCGGTGTGGCCCCGGGGAAAATCCATTGCCAGGAGGTGGGGTTGTTGGTGGATAAATCCGTGAAATCCAGGCATTTTTTATCGCAGAACGTGGTATCGGATGAAATGAAACTTACATTCGGAAGGCTGCAGATACCTGAATTAATATAGATGGAATCGGTTCCGGTACATCCGTTTTGTGAAACCGTGACAAAATAAAGACCTGGAAGCGTGGCGGAAAATACGGAGTCGGTGGAGTTATCCTGCCATAAATAAAAAGCATTTCCAGAGCCTGCATTCAGCAGGAGGGTATCCCCTGCGCATATGGTGGTGTCAGGGCCCAGGTTCACCACTGGTTTAGGGAAGATGGTCAGGGCAAGTTGCACCGTATCGGTAAAGGAGGTATAATATTTTATCAGTTGAACCGTGTAACTGCCTGCAGATGCGTAATAATGAACCGGATTTATGACAAAGGCAGTATTATTTATCCCGGAAGCCGGGTCGCCAAAATCCCACTGGGCGCCCAGCAGATTAACGGATGATGGGGTGTTAAAATAAGTGGAATCACCTTCACAGGTGCCGCTGAAACCAAAGGCTGCATTACACACGGAAAGTTGGTTTGGCAGGCCATAAAGGCTGTTCTGCCCGCCAAGAAATATTCCCGTATCAACAAAATTGCAGGCTGCTCCCGGCTGATCGGGATCGTGAATGACACCGAGGTATCCGGTCTGATAACGGCCAACATATATTTTACAATCCGGTCCGATCTGCAGGGGGCCCAGGTAGGTGTTGGAGGAGGAGCCCACACTGACGGCAGAAGCTAAAATGGCAGCGGGCGATCCGGCATTCAGGTCAAACTGGTAAATGTCAACCGGCCCGCCCTGGTTGCCGGCTTCTGCTATATATAATTTACTGTTATCGGGTGAAAATTCCAGGCCGTAAGGCTGTGTATAAATCGTGGGAAAAGTAATCGGATTGGCTACCGTTCCGGTCTGGTTGTCAAAATCAAACAATTCAATTTCACTGGTCTGGTTAATACAGTTAACCAGCCAGGAGCCATCTGCAGAAATTTTCAGGTACCCGATGGAAGAATTATGCACCATGCCGGTGTGACTGATGACCGGGACCAGGTTGACACCGGCTGCCGTAAACTGAAAAGCATAGAAACCATCGGTGTTTCTTTCATGTACAACTACCCAGTAATCCGTTCCGTTCTGATGCCGGGTTCCGTAAAGTTTTTCCGTGACCGAATTTAACAGGAGCACATTTTTGCTGGTTATATCCCCAAGGCCGGCCTGCAGGGACATATCCACTATGGAATAGCAAAAACCATTCGCTGAAGGCATGTCAGGAACAGTAAAGATATAGTACAAGGTGGTGCTGCCGGGCAGCGGCAGGATGAAAGCGGACTGCGATGAGGAATTGCCACCGAATAGCCCGGTTCCGTTTGGCATGGAGACATGATTGCCGTTGAAAACAGTCACTCCATCGGTATAAAACAGCAGGTTGCCATTGACATCGGCAATGGATGCACATCCTTCCGTTGTGTTCAGCACGCCATTGGTCAGCGGAACCGGTGTGCCGGAATTAAAATCCAACCCGGCCTGATTGCCAAAGTACCAGATGTTGTTTTGTTTTTGTGAAATCCCCGCAAAGGGGAGGAGTACCAACAGGATAAATTTCGGAAACAGGCTTCGCATGGACCGGGATTATTTTTGAATGATTATTTTCTGATGACGTCCGGATTGTAGCCCGATTATTCTGACCAGGTATATACCGCCGCTTACCGGGCTCATGTTCACAACGGCAGGCGCTTGTTCAACCCGTGACTCAAGGATCAGCCTGCCGGAGAGATCCAGAATTTCAAGCCTGCAACCCCGGCCGCTTGTTCCATCCGGAAGTAATACGTTTAACTGATCCGACGATGGATTAAAATAAACAGTTGCGCCGGCAAACGATTCCGTTTCCTTCATGCCGGCAGCGGTAAAAACGGATGATGCGTTCTGACATCCCAGGCTGTCGCCCACGATCACAAAAAAACTTCCCCCGTTGCTGCTGGTAATGAATGAAGCGGTGGAAATTATCACCCCTGGATTGAGGGTGTTATACCAGGCATAGGAGTTGGCAGGTGGCGTGCAATAAAGGGTGTCATTACTCTGGGAGATAACGGGCTGGGGGGGGAGCTGATATTCCGTTATAAACGAAGGAATAAAAAGGGTATCGCACCCGGATGCATTGCAGGCAATCAGGGTGACATCAAAGGTTCCGTAAGCATTGTAACAGATGTTAACCGGATTCTGAGCCGTATCGGATGATGGCACGGCTCCCGGGAAGTACCATTGCCAGGAAGTCGGGTTGTTCGTGCTCAGGTCGGTAAAGTCAATGCACTTCTTATCGCAAAAGGTCGTGTCGGAAGATATAAAACTGACCGATGGAGCCTGGCTCGGGTTCACCGGAGAGACGTTTACGCTGTCGATGTAATAAAATGCTGCTGCACTGGCCAGAACGCACGGGCTTGTGCTGCTTCCCAGGGTGTCTATATGTGTATTGACATTATCATAGAAATTTCCAATGGTAACGAATTGTTCATTTCCTGTTGCCAGATAGACCGTACTGATCAGTGTCCAGGAGGACGTGTCGGAAACCACCAGCACCGGGTTGGCCTGCGGAGTATACCCTGTTATCGGTTGGTTACCTGGCTGATTCACGGCTGAAGATGAAATCAGCAACCCCAGATTATTGGTGGCGTATTGGGACTGTGAACCTAAACGGATACGCATGCTTACCTGGTAACTCTGTCCGCCTGTCAACATGGAGGAAAGCGGAGCCTGAATGTATTCCCGGCAGTTTGGACAGGCCGTGTAATAGGTCAAAATGCCGGCATAGCCGGAACCGTCAAATGCCAGGGAGTTGCCGGCAAAATTCACCGGTACATCCACATCGTTGCATCCGCCAGCGGGACTGGCGCAGGAATTAAAATAATCCGGTGTTGTGCCTGAGCCCGGGGGATTGTTCCAGGGAGGCACATTCCCGTTTAACTGGCTATTACCGGTCGGGCAATTGATAAAGGCTTCAAAACTTCCGTTTACCACCAGGTTTTGTGAAGACACGAGGAAAGGGTTCAGAAAACCAGCCAATAAAATAATCCAGCAAAAATTTTTCATCCGATTTCGTTTTAACAGGTTGGAAAAATCAGGCCTGAAACCCCATGGATCATGATTGTTTTCCCGTTACGGGTTCCGTGTTGATCAGACATTTGCATTTGCATTTACTGCACTTCAGGGCCTCCGAATGATGAACAGGCTGATTATTCTCAAAGGTATCCGGACTTATATTCATGATCTCCTGCAGCGATTCCCGATAACCGGGTATACGCAGCAGGCTGTCTCAGGCTTAATGACTGATTATAATTTTCCGCACCCCAAATCCATCCTGGAGAATGATCCTCAGAAAATAAATTCCTGAAGGAAATAATCCTGTATGAAGCAATGTGGTTGATGTCCTGCTGACGGCTGAATACAACTGCCGGCCTTCCGGGTTAAACAGGGATATTTCCGATGCTGCATTTTCGTTTCCGTTCCAGGAAATTAACAGTGCGGAACCAGCGGCAACCGGAGTGACTTCAATGAAGATATTTTCTTCCGTTGGCCCGGCAATTCCTGTTGCCGTAAAGACCGGGGACGAATTCTGGCAGCCCAGGCTGTCGCCCACGATGACGAAGTAACTTCCGCCATTGCTGGTGGTCAGGAACGGGAAGGTGGAAATCACTACGCCGGGATTCAGGGAATTATACCAGGCATACGAATTATAGGACGGGCTGCAGTAAAGTGTGTCGTTGCTTTGTGTGATGAGCGGCTGGGCAGGGATCTGGTATTCCGTTATAAACGAAGGAAGAAACAGGGTGTCGCAACCGGATGCATTGCAGGCGATGAGGGTGACATCAAAACTTCCATAAGCGTTGTAACAGACATTGACCGGGTTCTGTGCGGTATCCGAAGCCGGAACTGCTCCGGGAAACAGCCATTGCCAGGACGTCGGGCTGTTCGTGGAAAGGTCGGTGAAATCCAGGCATTTTTTATCGCAAAACGTGGTATCCGAGGAAGACAGCATCACGACCGGGGCATTGCTGCAGGAAACGGAGTTTACCGTAACGGTATCCGTATAGGTATTGCAGGGCGTGTTCACTGTAACGATATAACTGCCCGGAGCAGAAACCGTCAACGTTGAATCGGTGACCCCGTTTTGCCAAAGATAGGAAGTGAACCCGCTTCCGGCGTTGAGGATAATACTGTCGCCCATGCAGATGGTGGTATCCGGTCCCAGGTTTAGCAGGGGATAGGTGATGGCCGTGCATTGGTTGATGGTGTCGGCCAGCATGAAGAGTATGTTTTTGCCCAGACTTGAATCGTTGGGAGTGGCTGTACGGATCCAGTCCTGGTCAGACGTGGTGATCAGTTTTCCGACCCCGGCTGTTCCCGGGCAAAAAACAAAGCCGAAGTACTGGCCCTGGTATTCCAGGAAAGGATCGACATTGGAACAACCGCTTCCGGCACAGCCATACCAGTAGTAACCCAACGGAGAAACCGGGAAGGGATTAAGGGCCAGGCTGCCCAGGATATTCATGGGGTTCAGGTCTCCGCTGATGTCAGCCGTCCAGCTAAATCCTCCTCCCAGGTTGTTGACAATTGTCTGGAAAGCCTGGTTGGAGCTAAATGACATCAGGTACTCCGACTGCAGGTAAACATTACCGCCCTGTAAAATAAACTGTTCAATGATATTAACACGGTTTGGTGGCAGCGCATTGATACCGGATGAAACAACCAGGATATCCGTAACAGGAAAGAAAGCGTTATTGTCCAGTGTGGTTTGCGGGTAAATTCCAGCCGTATAACCGAGGGACTGCGCCAGGTTTTGCCAGACATTATCCATCACATGCCCTGGATTGCCAGACTGGCTTTCGATTATGGTTACCTGCTGGCCGTGAACGAAGGAGAACAGGAAAATGAAAGCAGGTAATGAAAATACTTTTTTCATACGGTTATTTTCTGCCAATTTAGTAAAAAAAACATTTGCCTGTCAGGTCGCCTGAAATTTTTTAACCGCTTCAGTTCACCAGGAACCAGCCCTGCATCCTGCTGTAATGCCCGGGGTAGGTGCAGATGAATTTATAGGATCCTGCTGGAGGAGCGGGGAAAACCAGGGTATCCGATTCCCCCGGACCGGTCATGCGCGTGGCTGTATAAACTGCCGGTATGTCGGGAACAAAATTTTTATCCTTTCCGGCTTTGAGACCGGCATCTGCGACCTGTTGAACAGCTGCCGGATCAACCAGGACCACATTATGCTGCATGGCCAGGTCCGTGGAATTGTTTTTAAAAATCAGGTTAACCGTACAGCCTGCAGGCAGGGAAATCGTATCCGGGCTGAAGGTCATTTCGGCCATGGTATTTCCGGTAGCTTCGAGGTATACATCCTGTACGGGGGCCTTGGGGTCAATGCGGTCAGGATCGTAGTCTTCCGGCAGATTCTGCATCAGGGTCCTGCCGTCATCCGTTTTAACTTCAGGCTGGTTCGTACAGGAGACTATACCTGTAACAAACAGGAACAAATGAATAAAATTCAATTTAAAGGGTTTGACTAATTTCATCGCTGATGGATTGATTTATTGATGTGAATTCATGGTGAGGACCTGCATTTCCTTCCACAATTTTTCATCCGGAAGGGGAGCGGTCACATCCACCGGCAGTTTGCTAACGGGGTGCATAAACGAAACCCGCCTGGCATGAAGGTGAATGGAACCGTCGGGGTTGCTGCGAGCCGCGCCATATTTGAGGTCGCCTTTGATCGGGCAGCCGATATGGGCCAGGAGTGCCCGGATCTGGTGGTGACGGCCGGTTACCGGGTTTATCTCCAGCAGGTAGTATTGATCGCTTCTGCCGATAACCTCATAGGTGAGTTGGGAAAAAAGGCTGCCCGTCACCTGCGTTTCGCTCACGTAGCTTTTATTCTGCTGCTCGTTCTTTTTCAGCCAGCCCTCCACATGACCGGTTGAAGAGGGCGGGGTGTTTTTGACACAGGCCCAGTAGGTTTTCCGGATTTGTTTTTCCCGGAACAGGGCGTTCAGTCTGTCCAGTGCCTTGCTGGTCCGTGCAAATATCACCACACCGCTGACGGGACGGTCGATACGGTGAACGGTTCCTAAAAAGACCTTTCCCGGTTTTTTATATTTTTCTGCGATGTACCGTTTAACCCGGTCACTCAGGGGTTCATCGCCGGTCTTGTCGCCCTGTACAATATCACCCGGTTTTTTATTGACAAGGATGATGTGGTTATCTTCAAAGAGTACCTCCATGAATCAATATTGCTCCTTGTCGTTGGGAAAGTCCAGGCTTTTAATATCGGAAATATATTGTGCCGTGGCTTTTTTGATCTGATCGTACAGGTTGAGGTACCTCCTTAAGAAGCGCGGGCTGAATTCCCTGTTGATGCCCAGCATGTCGTGCAACACCAGCACCTGCCCGTCAACCCCGTTGCCGGCACCGATCCCGATGATGGGGATCTTGACTTTCCGCGCCACTTCTTTGGCTAACTGAGCCGGAATTTTTTCGAGTACGATGGAAAAGCAGCCGCAGTTTTCAAGCATGATGGCATCTTCCATGAGACGCTCGGCCTCCTCCTTTTCTTTGGCCCTTACCACATAGGTCCCGAATTTATAAATCGACTGAGGGGTTAGCCCGAGATGGCCCATGACCGGAACCCCTGCCGACAATATCCGCTCAACCGATTCCCTTATTTCCTTGCCCCCTTCCATTTTTACGGCATGGGCGCCAGCTTCCTTCATGATGCGGATGGCCGAGTTCAACGCTTCTTTGGAATTTCCCTGGTAGGATCCAAAGGGCAGATCAACGACAACCAGCGCCCTGGAAACTGCCCGCACCACTGAAGACGCATGATAAATCATCTGGTCCAGCGTGATGGGCAGGGTGGTTTCATGCCCGGCCATAACATTGGAAGCCGAATCCCCGACCAGGATGACATCCATGCCCGCATCATCAATGATCCTGGCCAGGCTGAAATCATAAGCCGTCAGCATGGAAATTTTTTCCCCGCTTTTCTTCATTTCCAGCAGGGTGTGGGTGGTTATTTTTTTGAGTTCGGTATGAACAGACATGGGAATGGTGGTTTAAAAATTAATGACCGTCCTTGGGCAAAACAAATCCTTTATGTATTCCTGAATCCGGCTGAACCTTCCCGCTGGAGGGATTTCCGGCCGGCTGCCGGCCTCCCCGGTCAGGTTGTTCCTTCAGCACGGCGGAAAGCGAATCACTTAATTGTTTATTCTGTTTTCGGAGTTCTTCATTGGCAGCCTTTTCCGTTTTAACTGTTCTGGAAAGGGTGATGATGAGATCGGAATTTTCGTTTCCGGCAACCAGTTCCTTATATTTTAACAATTCCGTATTGACCCTGGAAAGGGAGTCCATTTTCAGGTTCTGTTTTTTGATCTCATCCAGCAATAACTTCTGGTTCCGCTCATAATTTTTTACGTCTTTTTCGGCATCCAGGGCGTTGCTTTTGTAAGCCTCAATGGTTTGTTTAAGCACTTCATTGTCTTCGTTTAGCTTGTTAATCTGTGTTTTCAGCTGAATAATGGATTCGGCCAGCACGGTTATATCCGGGCCTCCGGCTGGCTGCTCTCCCGGCGCACCGGCAAGGAGTCCGTCATCCACGTTCCGGCTGGCTTTGCTGCTGATGAAAACATACAGGAAATCAAACCTGGCCTTGGTTCCGGGTCCGATGATGATGCCCATTTTACCGGTAGTATAGGCCGGTTCCGTGAAAGACATGAGGTAGACGTTGTTGACATAGACGTCATAATTTTTGCCGGAAGTGCGTATATCCACCAGGTTATACAGGTTGAGATCGCTCAGGGCGTTGGATTTCACCCAGCCGTTGTTGCGTGCATCACCGGATATATATTTGTATGAACCACCGGCGATCTGTTTGATCCGGTATTGTTTCAGCCGGTTGAATTCGATGATAAAGCCACCACGGCCGTCTTCCTGGGCCATGAACAGAAGGCCTGCCGTACCTTCATCGTTCTGGGTTTTTTCCATTTTTACCGATGACACCATGCGAAAGGCGGTGTATTCATTGCTGTATCCGGCAATAACGGCAAAGGGCGACACCAGGGTTTTGCGGTTCAGGATGTATTCCCCTTCCTGTACGATAAAAAGGTTGTCGAGATTGGACACAATGGTCCACATGCTGCTGCTGCTGTCGAAGTTTTCACTCAGGGTCATTTTGTCAAACTTATCCCTGACCAGTTGACCCCTGACAGAAAGCAGGGAGCATGGAGCCAGAAGCAGAAGGAGGAACCGTATTTTTTTTGTCATAAGCCGGGGCAAAATCCTTTCAAAATTACAAATTACTTTAATGACATGGAGATTTTCATTTACTTTGGGCCATGAAAAATCCTTACCTGGTCCTGCTGGCCTTTTTTCCATTGTTGTTCAGTCATTGTTCAACGGATGTCGATCTGATTGCTCCTTACCAGGAAACCACCGTTGTGTATGGTCTGCTTAACCCGGCCGACAGCGTACAATACATCCGGGTGGCCAAGGCTTTTCTCGGGGAAGGCAATGCCCTGGTGATGGCCGGTGTCAATGACTCCATCTATTATCCCGATTCCGTGATCACGGTCGTGCTGCAGCGGTGGAAAAACGGTATCCTGCTGGATTCGACCCTGCTCGTTCGGGATGAAACCATCCAAAAGGAAACCGGCATCTTTTCCAACCAGCCGAATGTACTTTATCGAACCGTTAAAGACCCGGTTAATCATACCGATTCCATCTATAAAGACTGCCAGTACCGCATCCGCATCCATAATAAATATACCGGCAATGAGGTGACCTCAACGACAGGAATTGTCGGGGATATTTCAGTTACGATACCTTCTCCCAACCCGGCCATTAAATTATCCATGACGGCTTCCGTACCTTCCACCGTGAAATGGTATACGGCTGTTAATGGCAAGGTTTACAACCTGGTGATCCGGTTTTTTTACGAGGAAAAATTGCTCTCTCCTCCCAATACCTTTACCGTAAAATCGGCCGACTGGACCTTTTCCAATGTGGAAGTGCCTGATCCCCGGATAAGCGTGCTCAGGGAAATCGAATATATCGGGGAAGATTTCTATAAAAACCTGGCTGCAAAGGTTCAACCGGATAATACCGTTGAGCGGAAACCACTGTTTGTGAACTTTGTATTTACCATCGGTGCCGAGGAATTTTATTCCTACTACCTGGTGAACCAACCCTCCCTGACCATCAACCAGGAAATCCCCCAATACACCAATATCAATAACGGAATAGGAATATTCTCCAGCCGCAACATCTACACCCTGTCCGGCAAACAACTCGATGTGGAATCCCTTGATTCCCTGAGAAATGGCCGGTTTACCGGGGGACTGAGTTTCCTTTAATAGTTGCTGTCTTTTTGTCATACCATCAGGGTCCCCGATCCGGCATGCCCCGGCAAATTATGCCATACTTGCTATTGATAGCAGTTGGCACAGCTATTGACAACGGGCAGAAAAACATTTTTAAAATTTTATAATTATGAGAAAAGTAATCGGAATTGACCTGGGAACAACCAACTCCTGTGTTGCCGTGATGGAAGGCAACGAACCAGTAGTAATCCCCAACAGTGAAGGTCGCAGAACAACTCCTTCAATTGTTGCTTTTATTAAGGATGGTGAACGTAAAGTGGGTGACCCGGCCAAACGCCAGGCTATAACCAACCCCAAAAACACCATTTATTCCATTAAACGTTTTATGGGCGAAACTTTTGAAAAAGTGAGTAAGGAAGTCTCCCGTGTGCCTTACGAGGTGGTAAAGGGTGACAACAGTACCCCCCGTGTAAAGATCAATGACAGGATGTATTCTCCGCAGGAGATTTCAGCCATGATCTTACAGAAAATGAAGAAAACAGCTGAGGACTATCTCGGGCATGAAGTAACTGAAGCTGTTGTAACCGTACCGGCCTATTTTAATGATTCGCAACGCCAGGCAACGAAGGAAGCCGGTGAGATTGCCGGGTTAAAGGTATTGCGGATCATCAATGAACCGACGGCAGCAGCTTTAGCCTACGGCCTGGATAAAAAACATACTGATACCAAGGTTGCCGTATTCGATTTGGGTGGCGGAACATTTGATATTTCCGTCCTTGAACTCGGTGACGGAGTGTTTGAAGTCAAATCAACAAACGGGGATACCCACCTTGGCGGTGATGATTTTGACCATGTCATTATCGACTGGCTGGCCGATGAGTTTAAGAACGATGAAGGACTGGATTTGAGAAAAGACCCGATGGCCATGCAACGACTGAAGGAAGCTGCTGAAAAAGCCAAAATTGAACTTTCCAGTTCCACGCAAACGGAAGTGAATCTGCCTTATATCATGCCGGTGGATGGAATTCCGAAACACCTGGTCAAAACCCTGACCCGCGCTAAATTTGAACAACTGGCTGATAAACTGATCCAGGCCACTCTGGAGCCATGCAAGAAGGCGTTAGCGGATGCCAAGTTATCCCCTTCCCAGATTAATGAGGTTATTTTAGTGGGTGGTTCTACACGTATTCCGGCCATTCAGGACCTGGTTGAAAAATTTTTCGGTCGTAAACCTTCCAAGGGCGTGAACCCCGATGAAGTGGTTGCCGTTGGTGCCGCCATACAGGGTGCCGTACTGACCGGAGAGGTAAAAGATGTCCTGTTGCTGGATGTCACACCGCTTTCCCTGGGTATTGAAACAATGGGTGGTGTGTTTACCAAGCTGATCGAATCCAATACAACCATTCCTTCCAAGAAATCGGAGATATTTTCAACGGCATCCGATAGTCAGCCTTCCGTTGAGATCCACGTCCTCCAGGGAGAACGCCCGATGGCCGCACAAAACAGAACCATTGGCCGGTTCCACCTTGATGGAATCCCGCCTGCACCCCGTGGTGTTCCGCAAATTGAAGTGACCTTCGACATTGACGCCAACGGAATATTGCATGTAACCGCCGCCGACAAGGCTACCGGTAAATCCCAGAACATCCGTATCGAAGCTTCTTCCGGGTTATCCGATGCCGAAATCAAGCGGATGAAGCAGGAAGCCGAAGCCAATGCCGACAGCGACAAACGCGCCAAGGAGGAAGCCGAGAAAGTCAACCAGGCCGACACGCTGATCTTCTCCACGGAGAAGCAACTGAAGGAACATGGCGATAAACTCCCTGCTGATAAAAAGCAGGCTATTGAACAGGGTTTGGAACAGTTGAAAACCGCCCATAAGGATAAGAACCTGGCGGCCATTGATACGGCCCTTGCAACGCTCAATGCCGCCTGGCAGGCAGCTTCGGAAGAAATGTACAAAGCCACCCAGCAGACCGGTAACGCTTCATCCACTGCAGGTCCTGAGCAGGCACCGTCCGGTTCGCCCGATTCAGCCAATGTTACGGATGTAGATTTTGAAGAAGTAAAAGACGACAAAAAATAATTTTTAAAAGGACCACGGCGAAAGCCCTTCCGTATGCACGGAAGGGCTTTTTGTTTGTACATGCCCCCCTGATGGGAATTCGGGCAGGTCCTGTATGCCTGTGAAAAAAATTTGTTTTTCACAGGATGATTGATGAAGAACCGGGTTTGCAGCATCTGGTGGAAGTCCAGTTTATTCAATTCGACTGGACTTTTACAAGGACAAAGTCCGAAGTGAAAGTCTT